>DAOVDN010000003.1 GCA_030669465.1 Desulfobacterales bacterium
CCGCCATACCCTTCAAGCCCAAATGCTTTGTTATTGCTGCAGTCAACGTCGTCTTGCCGTGATCTATATGGCCAATCGTGCCCACATTTACATGCGGTTTGGTTCTCTCATATTTCTGCTTCGCCATGTCCTAGCCCTCCCATTTTGCAAAATCACATATGCGCTATGCCCTACCACCGATAATGAGCAAATGCTTTATTTGCCTCAGCCATCTTATGCGTATCTTCCCTTTTCTTAACGGAAGCACCTCTATTGTTTGCGGCGTCTAAAAACTCTCCCGCCAGTTTTCCGGCCATATTCTTTTCCGGCCTTTTACGCGCATAGCCTATAATCCATCTAATCCCCAAAGCAGTTCGCCGGGATGGCCGAATTTCTGTCGGAACCTGATAAGTTGAACCACCAACACGCCGCGACTTCACCTCAATAAGCGGCCTCACATTGTTAACAGCTTTCTCAAAAATCTTGAGCGGAGATTCATTCGTTTTTTTCTCAATGATATCAAATGAATTGTATAGTATCAATTCCGCCAGGCTCTTCTTTCCGTCTCGCATTATGGATTTTACGAACTTTGTTACCAGCTTATTGTTATACCTGGAATCCGGCATAATTACCCGCTCAGGCACTTCTCTTCTTCTCGGCATATGTTAATACCTTAGTTGCTATTTCATGTTATTTCGTAGCAGTTCAGCTCATAGTCAAAATTGATAATTGTCGATTGTCGATTGTCGATTGTCGATTGTCGATTGTCGATTGATGGAATCGCTTCGCTCTGTCTTTTTTGTTATAAAATTAAAAGAATATCTTCATTCTTCATTCTTCAATCTTCAATCTACTTTGGCTTCTTTGCGCCGTACTTTGACCTTCCCTGTTTTCGATCCTCCGTACCAAGTGTATCGAGGATACCCCTTACTATATGATACCTTACACCAGGCAGATCCTTTACGCGCCCTCCGCGAACCAGAACTACCGAATGCTCCTGAAGATTATGCCCTATACCGGGAATATATGCCGTAACCTCTACACCGGTAGTCAGCCTCACCCTTGCAACTTTCCGCAAAGCCGAATTGGGTTTTTTTGGCGTTGAAGTGTATACACGTGTGCACACCCCTCTCTTTTGGGGACCCCCCTTTAGCGCCGGCGTGCTGGTCTTCTTCTTTGCTCGCTTCCTGCCATTTCTTACTAACTGGTTAATTGTCGGCATACTTCTCCTCTTAATTTTTGCATATTCATCAGGATAATTCGCGTGTTGGCAAAAGGCGATTTATATACATATAGCATCGCATTGTCAAGCATTTTATTTCGACCGCTATTTTTGTTTTTGCAAATACTTTACCCTGACTCAACCGCCACATCACTATATAAAGGAATACCTGTACCTGCTGGAACGAGTCGTCCCATAATGACATTTTCCTTAAGCCCCAATAGATAATCTTCTTTTCCAGCAATGCTGGCTTCTGTAAGGACTTTGGTCGTCTCCTGAAATGAAGCCGCAGAGATAAAACTGTCCGTGCTGAGTGATGCCTTAGTAATACCCAGAATAAGGGGTTCGGCAACAGCGGGTTTTTTTCCTTTTTCGACTACTGCGCTGTTAACTTCCTCAAATTTTACTCTGTCTACCTGTTCTTCACTGATAAAATCCGTATCTCCAGCGTCAATAATCTTAACACGCCTCATCATCTGCCGTACGATCACTTCGATGTGTTTGTCATTTATACAGACGCCCTGCAAACGATAGACTTCTTGAACTTCATCAACAAGATAGCGGGCTAACGCTATTTCACCCTTAATATTTAAGATATCCTGAGGAACAGCGGCCCCGCTTATAAGAGGTTCGCCTGCCCTGATATAATCACCCTCATAAAGATTTATATACTTGCCGCGTGGAATCAGATATTCCTTCTTTTCTCCGACATCCACCGGGATAACCGTTACTTTCTGTTTTCCCTTTTTTGTTGTGGCCTTGGAAATAGAAACATATCCGTCAATTTCACTCAAAACAGCTGTTTCTTTGGGCTTGCGCACCTCAAAAAGTTCGGCTACCCTTGGAAGACCGCCTGTAATGTCTTTGGTTTTGGTTGTTGCCCGCGGCAGCTTTGCAATAACATCACCGGCCCTAACCTCATCTCCTTCATCAATCAGCAAAATAGCATTTATAGGCAACAAATAGCGTGCCATTCCCTTTGATGTAGGCAGCTTGACTGTTTTCCCGTCTTTGCCTTTAATAGAAATCCTTGGACGTTCCTCAGTAGTTTTAGGCTCAATGATAGTGCGACTCGACTTACCTGTTACAGGATCTACTTTCTCCTGCATTGTCCTACCGAGTATGATATCACCAAATTTAACAGTTCCATCAACCTCTGTAATAATTGGCGTTGTAAATGGATCCCATGTTGCAAGAAGATCACCGGCTTTAACGCTATCGCCATCCTCTACCATAATACGGGCGCCGTAAATTATGGGAAACCGTCCCCGCTCTCGACCGGCATCACCGATAATGGCAAATTCGCCACCGCGCCGGCTCATTACCACAATCCTGTTTTCAGCATCCTTCACCACATTGAGATTAATAAACTTAATCGTCCCATCTACCCGAGCCCTGATATCAGCCTGCTCAACCCTCCGGCTGGCCGTTCCGCCAATGTGGAACGTACGCATAGTCAACTGGGTTCCCGGCTCACCAATTGATTGAGCAGCCAGAATTCCTACTGGTTGACCTATCTCAACCGTTGATCCATGGGAAAGGTCCCGGCCGTAACACCTGGCACACACGCCATGTTTGGATTTGCATGTCAGAACAGATCTGATCTTTACACTGGAAACACCAGCATCTTCGATATTCTTTACAGATTCCTCGTCAAGCTCATCTCCCGCCTTGACAAGCACTTCATCTGTAAATGGATCAAGGACGTCATCTATGCAAACACGGCCTAAAATACGTTCGCCCAGACGCTGGATAACTTCTCCTCCCTCCATCAGGGACTCAACCTCAACACCCATCATAGTCCCGCAGTCTTCTTCTGTAATTGCACAGTCCTGGGCAACATCTGCAAGCCGCCTGGTAAGATATCCTGAGTTTGCCGTCTTTAACGCTGTATCAGCAAGGCCCTTCCTGGCGCCATGGGTTGAAATGAAATATTGAAGCACGGAAAGTCCTTCCCTGAAATTAGCAGTAATGGGCGTTTCGATTATCTCGCCTGATGGTTTTGCCATAAGGCCTCGCATACCTGCAAGCTGGCGCATCTGGTCCTTGCTGCCCCTGGCGCCTGAATCCGCCATCATGTAAATAGGATTGAAACTTTCTTCAACAAGAGGCTTTCCATTCTTGTCCAGGAGAGGATTACCTTCTTTGTCGATCACAGGAGCGATCTTCATGGCTTCCATCATCTCATTGGCTACATCATCTGTTGCCTTTGCCCATATGTCTACAACCTTATTATATTTCTCACCCTGAGTGATAAGTCCCTCAGTATATTGCCCGCTGATCTTTGTCACTTGGCTTTCAGCACTTTTAAGAATATCCCATTTAGCAGAAGGTATAATCATGGCATCAATCGAAATGGAAAGCCCGGCTTCTGTTGAGTATTTGTAGCCGATATCCTTCAACCTGTCGGAAAGTATAACCGTAGCTTTTGGCCCAAGATTCCTGTAAGCATAATCAACAATGGTGCGAAGAGTCTTTTTATCCATAACTTTGTTCACTGTATCAAAAGGCATCTCCGGCCGCTTGTCTATCACTTCAAAAATATGATACTTTTTGTCAGCAAAAATTATGCCGCTAATCTCCCCTTCTTCAAGAGAAAAGACCGCGTCAGCATCTGCTTCCTTAGCATTAAATACCCTCTCGAACTCATCCTTTCTAAGCAATCCAAGAACGCCGTCATTATCTTTATCAGGAGACTGCGAATATCTCCGCACCATATCCACAAAGGTAGAAACACTCTGTCCGCCTGCCTCCACACCACCGCTGATTTCATTAAGAACAGTTTTTGCCTCATCTTCAGTAGAAACCATAATATGACGGATCGACATGATATTGCTCTTGGGTATGATTTCCCACAGCAGGACACGACCCACTGTCGTATCCACCCTTTTTTCATTTATGCGAACAGTAATTCCGGCATGAAGGTCAACAGCTTTTGAATCGTATGCGGACCGAACTTCCTCAATATTGGCAAATATTTTGCCCTCTCCCCTGCACCCGGCAACCACTCTTGTCATGTAATAAATTCCAAGAACAATATCCTGACTTGGAACGATAACAGGACTTCCATTTGCCGGGGAAAGGATATTATTGCTCGACAGCATCAATACCCGGGCCTCTATCTGGGCCTCGATAGAAAGTGGTACGTGAACAGCCATCTGATCCCCATCAAAGTCTGCATTAAATGCACTGCAAGCAAGAGGATGTAGCTGGAGGGACTTTCCTTCAATAAGAATAGGCTCAAATGCCTGAATACCTAAACGATGGAGAGTTGGAGCACGGTTAAGCATAACAGGATACTCTTTTACAACTTCATCCAATGTATCCCAAACTTCCGGCACCTCTCGTTCAACCATCTTCTTGGCGCTTTTTACCGTGGAAATGAGACCTTTTTGCTCAAGACGATAATAAACAAATGGCTTGAACAGCTCAAGGGCCATCTTCTTTGGCAGACCGCACTGGTGAAGCCTGAGATTCGGCCCAACTGTAATAACTGTACGACCTGAATAATCGACTCTCTTGCCAAGCAGATTCTGGCGAAAACGCCCCTGCTTGCCTTTTAAAGCATCACTTAGCGATTTTAAAGGCCGCTTGTTGGCTCCCGTAATAACTCTTCCGTGTCGACCGTTATCAAAGAGCACATCTACCGATTCCTGCAGCATCCTTTTTTCATTGCGAACAATAATGTCGGGCGCTTTTAAGTCGATAAGGCGTTTTAAACGATTATTGCGATTAATGACCCTTCGATAAAGGTCATTGAGATCAGATGTGGCAAATCTGCCGCCTTCAAGAGGGACCAATGGACGTAAATCAGGCGGAAGAACGGGAATAATATCCATGATCATCCAAACAGGATCTATGCCGCTGCGCCTGAATGCATCAACTATTTTGAGCCGTTTGGATAGCTTCTGACGCTTTGCAACTGAGCCTGTGGCACGAATATCGGCTCTCAATTCCTTGCATACTGCATCAAGATCAATGCTTTCAAGCAGAGGCTTGACAGCTTCAGCGCCTATCCCGACTTCGAACTTTGGCCCATAAATCTCTAATGCTTCACGATATTTATCCTCTGATAGAAGCTGACAATGTTTAAGACCGGTATCCTTTGGATCGATTACAACATAGCTGTCAAAGTAAAGAATTTTTTCAACATTTTTAAGCGTCAGATCCAGCAGATTTCCTATCTTGCTTGGAAGGCTTTTCAAAAACCATATATGTGCGCAAGGGGTAGCAAGTTCTATGTGTGCCATCCGCTCTCTTCGCACCTTAGACTGAATAACCTCCACCCCGCATTTTTCGCAAATAACACCTCTGTGCTTCATACGCTTGTACTTGCCACAGTTGCATTCATAGTCCTTGGTTGGGCCAAAAATCTTGGCACAGAAAAGACCATCACGTTCCGGTTTGAAGGTTCGATAATTGATTGTCTCCGGTTTCTTAATCTCCCCATGTGACCACTTTAAAATCTGCTCCGGCGATGCTAATGCAATTCGAACACTGGAATAAAGTTTTGGGTCTATGGGTTTAGCGAAAAAATCGTATAGAGTTTCCATTTTATTTCCTATTCTTTTCCTTCCATAAGGCTTACATCTAAACCCAAACTCTGCAATTCCTTTGTCAGGACCTTGAAAGACTCGGGTAAGCCTGGTTCCAATAAGTTTTGACCTTTCACGATTTTTTCATACATACGTGTTCTTCCTGCCATATCATCTGATTTTACAGTTAAAAATTCTTGCAGACCGTGAGCCGCTCCATAGGCTTCCATAGCCCAGACCTCCATTTCACCAAGACGCTGGCCTCCAAACTGTGCCTTTCCTCCAAGAGGCTGCTGTGTCACAAGTGAATATGGACCAATGGATCTGGCATGTATCTTGTCGTCAACAAGATGATGGAGTTTTAACATATACATTGTGCCAACGGTAATTTTTCCATTAAAAGGCTCTCCTGTACGACCATCATATAAAGTCGCTTGACCGGATGTGAAAAACCCTGCCTCGGAAAGTAAGGCCTTAATTTCGTCCTCCTTTGCACCGTCAAAAACCGGTGTGGCCATAAAAACACCGTCTTTATAATTTTCTGCAAAATCGCAAAGTTCTTTATCGTCCAGGCTCTCGATCATCTCCCTGCTTTGCGAAGCCGAAAATATCCTTTTTATTTTTTTTCGAAGCTCAATGAGCCTGTTTTCTTTAAGCAATCTATTTATCTGATCGCCAAGACCTTTTGCCGCATAACCTAAATGAATTTCCAAAATCTGCCCGGCATTCATCCGGGAAGGCACGCCCAAAGGATTAAGAACCATATCAACAGGTGTCCCGTCTTCAAAATAAGGGAGATCTTCCTGAGGAAGAATTCTCGATACTACACCCTTGTTGCCGTGGCGGCCTGCCATCTTGTCGCCGACTGAAAGCTTCCGCTTCATGGCCACATAAACCTTGACCATCTTAATTATGCCTGGAGGAAGGTCGTCTCCTTTTTCGTATCGGCCTGCCTGTTGTTCAAAAAGCGTCATGCAAAGCTCGCGTTGCTGTCTATACCGCTCAAGTATATCATGTACCTGCTGCGTCAATTCGGGATTTTCCAATACAATCCCCTCAAGCTGAGCCAATGATATCGCTGCAAGTATCCCTGAATCTATCTTGCCGCCCTTTGGAATCAGGACCTTCCTGCCCTTTTTTAATGGCGAGGAACATGTCTGGCCGGCCAGCAATTTCTCCAGTTGAGCACGAACTACATCATTAATTACGGAAAGTTCATCATCTCTGTCTTTTTCAAGAGCAGCAATCTCTTCATCTTCAATGGAATGCGCACGATCATCCTTTTCAACTCCCCGCCTTGAAAATACCCTGGCATCTATAACAATTCCCTCAACACCTGGTGGCACCCTCAGGGAAGTATCCTTTACATCTCCGGCTTTTTCGCCGAATATAGCACGAAGAAGTTTTTCTTCAGGGGAAAGCTGAGTCTCGCCCTTTGGGGTAATCTTCCCAACAAGAATATCCCCCTGGCCGACTTCAGCACCAAGCCTTATAATACCGCTTTCATCCAGGTTCTTTAAGGCCTCATCTCCAACATTCGGAATATCTCGCGTTATCTCTTCCTTTCCAAGCTTGGTATCCCTGGCTACAACTTCAAACTCTTCAATGTGAACAGACGTATATACTCCGTCTCTGACAAGTCTTTCACTTACAAGAATCGAATCTTCAAAATTATAACCACCCCATGGCATAAATGCCACGGTTACATTCTTACCAAGGGCGAGTTCGCCCTTGTCTGTTGCAGCTCCGTCTGCGATTACCTCCCCTGCTTTTACTTTTTGTCCCTTTTTGACAATCGGGCGATTGTTGAAACATGTATTCTGATTGGAACGTATAAATTTTGAAAGCTTGTAAATCGTTACAGGCTTTTCGATTTCAGCTTTTCGATTTCTAATTTCGGAATCAAAAGAAAAGTCATGCTTCAGTATTATACGGGAAGCATCCATGTCTGCCACTATGCCATCTCGCTGAGCGACTATTGCAACTCCGGAATCTTTTGCCACAACACTCTCGATACCTGTACCAACCAAAGGAGCCTGGCTCGTTATCAGGGGAACTGCCTGGCGCTGCATGTTTGACCCCATCAACGCCCTGTTTGCGTCATCATTCTCCAAAAATGGAATAAGGGACGCTGAGACAGACACCAACTGGTTGGGAGAGACATCCATCAACTGGACATCCTCCTGTTTAACCATCATGAACTCACCCTCCACCCGTGATGTTACAAGAGAATTGACGTATCTTCCTTTATCATCAACAGGAGCGTTGGCCTGGGCAATCGGATAATCCTTCTCCTCAAAAGCACTAAGGAATCTCACATCATGAGAGACCACAGCATCTTTTACAACACTGTAAGGAGTTTCAATAAACCCATATTCATTAACCCGCGCATAAGTGCTAAGTGAAACAATAAGGCCGATATTGGGGCCTTCCGGTGTTTCAATTGGACAGATGCGCCCATAATGGGATGGATGCACATCTCTTACCTCAAAGCCGGCACGTTCCCGGGTAAGTCCGCCAGGTCCGAGAGCGCTAAGACGCCGTTTGTGAGTTGTTTCTGAAAGAGGATTGGTCTGATCCATAAACTGGCTAAGCTGGCTGGTCCCAAAGAACTCTTTAACAACAGCAGAAACCGGCTTTGGATTGACCAGATCGTGGGGCATAAGAGCATCGACCTCCTGCAGACTCATCCGTTCCTTAATAGCGCGCTCCATGCGTACCAGTCCAATACGATACTGATTCTCAAGAAGCTCACCTACCGCTCGCACCCGCCGGTTCCCCAGATGATCAATGTCATCAACAACTCCCTGTGTATCTTTTAGCTCTATAAGGGTTTTTGCCGTAAGAAGTATATCCTCTTTCCTGAGTATTTTTAAATCGACCGAAGTGTCAATGTCAAGGCGCAGGTTAATCTTCAAACGACCTACACCTGAAAGATCGTAATAAGTGGACTTAAAAAACAGATTATCAACAAAATCCTGCGCAACTTGTGGTGTTGCAGGACTCCCCGGCCTGAGCCTTCTGTATATCTCAACAAGCGCTTCCTCTTTTGTTTCGACCTTGTCCAGTAAAAGTGTCTTGCGCATAGAATCACTGCTGGTCACACCATCGATAAAAAGCACCTCGAATTCAGTTATACCGGCATCACTTAACGCCTTAAGAACCTCATCATCAATAACTTCGTTGGCCTTTACGATAGGCTCTCCTCTATCAGGATCTACTATTGTGGATGCAAATGCCTTGCCGAGAATATCTTCAACATTTATCGGAATCACTTCTACATTGACGGATTTCAAACGACTTATAGCAGCTTTAGTAAACATCCGCCCTTTCTTTATAATAACATCTCCTGTTTCAGGGTCTTTGATATCCCGGCCGGCACGCCGGCCTTTCAGAAAATCTTCTTTGAATTCCTTGAAAAAGTTCTTGCCCTGAACAATAATCTTCTCGGTTTCATAAAAGTAAGCCAGAAGATCTTCGGTCGTATACCCAAAGGCTTTGAAAAGAATCGTAACAGGAAACTTACGTCGTCTGTCAATCCTGATATAGACTATATCCTTATGATCAATCTCCATATCAATCCATGAGCCGCGTACCGGAATGATTCTGGAAGCATATATAATTTTACCGCTTGAATGTGTCTTTCCCTTGTCATGATCGAAAAACACCCCTGATGAACGATGAAGCTGGCTAACCACAACACGTTCCGTGCCATTTATGATAAATGTGCCCCTTTCAGTCATCAAGGGGATAGTGCCAAAGTAGATTTCCTGTTCCTTTATATCACGGATATTGGAAACCCCTGTCTCCTTATCAATATCATATACCACCAGCCTGACCGTGATGCGAACAGGTATCTCATAAGTCATCCCCCTGCTTATGCATTCTTCCATACTCTGCTTAATCTCTGCGAATCTGTATGATACAAATTCAAGGGAAGCGCTTCCGGTAAAGTCTTTAATCGGAAACACGGACTTGAACACAGACTGCAAGCCGATATCTTTCCGCTTTTCGCAAGGGACATCCATTTGCAAAAAACGCCTAAATGATTCCCGCTGCATCCCAATAAGATCGGGAATCTCAACAATCTTCCGTATCTTGCCGAAGTTTTTCCTTATGCGACTAATTGCCAAAGGTCTTTCCGACATTACATCTCCAATATATTAGTGTTTAGTTCGTTATCAATTGGTCATTGGTCATTGGTCATTGGTCACTGGTCACTGGTCAGGTAAGATAATAATATTTCGTTCC
Organism: Desulfobacterales bacterium; assembly: GCA_030669465.1. The sequence goes on from DAOVDN010000003.1 coordinate 9,988, forward strand.
AAGCTGTTTCTCAAATGACTAATGACTAATGACACTCTGCATAACAACGAACAACCAACGGACGACAACTTAAGTACAAGTTACAAGTGATCTAAAGTTATTAACTACTTTATCTCAACCTGAGCTCCGGCTTCTTCAAGTTTGGTCTTGATCTTTTCTGCTTCATCTTTAGGAATACCTTCCTTGACAGATGCAGGAACCCCATCTACCAGGGTCTTGGCATCCTTGAGCCCAAGGCCGGTAATAGCTCGCACTTCCTTGATAACCTGAATCTTCTTGTCGCCAAAAGTTGCCAAAATGACATCAAATTCAGTCTTTTCTTCTGCTTGAGCGGCACCTGAATCAGCAGGAGCTGCTGCCATCATGGCAGCAGGAGCTGCTGCAGAAACACCGAATTTATCTTCCATTTCTTTAACAAGCTCGGACAACTCAAGCACAGACATATTCGCTATAAAATCAATTACATGTTCTTTGGTAATATCAGCCATTTTATTTTTCCTCCAGTAGTTGATTGGCTGATTGGTTCAACCGTTCAACTCAACTATTTAACAATTCAACTAGTTAACCAGCCCTCAGGCTGCCTCTTTTTGTTCCTTTATTGCCTGCAGCACATTCAAAAACCTTCTCGGTATGTCGCTAAGCGCTCTCACAAATGCAGTTGGAACGCCGCTCATGATTGAAAGAGCCTGGCCCAATAACGCCTCTCGGGAAGGCAGAGCAGACAGTGTCTTGATTGCGCTTAAATCAAGCATCTTGCTCTTCATAACACCGACTTTAATTTCAAACTTGTCGTGCTCATCTGCAAATTTGGTCAATACTTTTGCAGGAGCAACCGGATCATCATAACTTAAAGCAATGGCGCTCTGACCTTTAAAATTGTCTTTGATCAATGCAGCATCACTGCCTTCAGAAGCTCTGATAAGAAGCGAATTTTTGGCTACTTTATATTCAACATCAGCCTCTCTGAGCTTCCTCCGCAAATCATTAATCATCGCAACATCAAGCCCTTTGTAATCAGTAATGATCACAATCCTGGACCTTGAAAATTTTTCATGCAGATCTTCTACAATTTTCTTCTTTTCATCTAACTTCACAACCTTATTACACCTCCCTCCTTAAATCCATAAAAACCGGAGGTAACTTGCGATATGTCGATTTCAGATTCGCTATTGATCGCTGCAGGTTATCGTTTTTTAATCTAAAATCAAACTGTCTCTGCAGGCCGGTAATACCGATTAAACACAAAACAAGTGCACCTACGGTCTTTGACAGGAATATGTTTAGGCACTTCAAACTCTATCCTACTTTATTTCTGGCTTTATTTCCGGCCGAAGCTGGAACCACCTCTAAAAAGTGTAAACCGGCAAATGAAGGATGCCGACTATTTAATTAAATCCTTGATACCGGCCGTATCCATCTTAATCCCGGGCCCCATAGTCACAGAAACAGTAATACCCTTCAGATATGTTCCTTTGCTTGAAGCCGGCTTGAGACGCATGATTGTTTCTAAAAAGGCGGCTATGTTCTGAGCAATCTTCTCTGCTCCAAAGGAGACCTTGCCCATAGGAGCATGGATTATCCCTGCTTTTTCAACTCTGAAATCTATCTTGCCTGCCTTGAGCTCCTTGACGGCTTTTGCGATATCAAAAGTAACTGTTCCGGTTTTTGCGTTTGGCATGAGCCCTCTTGGACCAAGAAGCCTTCCTATCTTTCCTACAGAACCCATCATATCAGGCGTAGCAACGGCCTTATCAAAACCGAACCATCCGCCTTTAATCTTTTCTATCAGATCGTCATTCCCGACAAAATCGGCACCGGCGTCGAGAGCCTCTTTTTCCTTCTCTCCCCTGGCAAATACGATGACCTTGACTTCCTTTCCAAGTCCATTAGGCAAAACAACCGTCCCTCGAACCATCTGATCGGCATGCCTTGGATCAACGCCGAGACGAACCGCTATATCAACAGTTTCATCAAATTTGGCACAAGATGAATCTATTGTCTTCTTGACAGCCTCAGCAAAATCATACCTTGTTTCGGCATCTACTTTTTTTCTCGATTCTAAGTATTTTTTACCACGCTTCGGCATCTTTTTTACATGCTCCTTCCCAATTTAAACAACCTCAATCCCCATACTTCTAGCAGTGCCTTCTACTATCCTGCAGGCAGCAGACAAATCATTGGCGCTCAAATCAACCATTTTCTGCCTGGCTATCTCTTCTACCTGCTGCATGGTAACCTTGCCGACTCTGTCACGCTTTGGATCACCTGCGCCCTTGGCTATCTTTGCCGCTTTCTTCAAAAGTACGGACGCCGGCGGAGTTTTTGTTATAAATGTAAATGATCTATCCTGATATACGGTTATAACAACAGGTATGATCATCCCTTCGTCATCAGCGGTCCTGGCATTAAAAGCCTTGCAAAAATCCATTATATTTACGCCATGCTGGCCCAAAGCGGGACCAATAGGAGGAGATGGATTTGCTTTGCCGGCAGTAACCTGCAATTTTATCTGCGTAATAACCTTTTTTGCCATTTTTTCTTTTTTCTCCTAATATCAAGTTAGCGCGCCTTCGGTGCGGACAAGGCACTTTAATATATTTTTATAACTTTGCAACCTGTACAAATTCCAATTCCACTGGCGTTGAACGGCCGAATATACGCACCAGAACCCTTATCTTGCCCTTTTCAGGATTAACTTCATCCACTATACCGTTAAAGCTTTTAAAAGGTCCATCTATTACACGAATCTCATCTCCGGGCTCAAAAAAGAATTTTGGCTTTGGCTTCAGTTTGCCTGCTTCCATACGGCCTAAAATCTGCTCAGCCTCTTCATCAGAGATTGAAGTCGGTTTCTCTCTTCCACCCAAAAACCCGCTAACTTTGGCTGTATCATTCACTATGTGCCAGGTTTCATCATCGAGTTCCAGCCTGACCAAAATATATCCCGGATAGAACTTACGGGAAGATTCCTTTCTTTTCCCTTTTACAAGCTCAACTATCTGCTCGGTCGGCACAAGCACCTCACCAAATTTCTCAGGATGGGCAGAGGTAGCTATTCGCTCTTCCAGGGCCATCTTGACCTTGCTTTCAAACCCCGAATAAACATGGATTATATACCATTTAAGAGACACTATCTTCATCTCCTCATTCTATTGAAGGACTACACGCATCAGGCTTGACAAACCGATATCAACCACCCCTAAAAAAAGCGATATTATCATAACAAGTATAATCACAACAACAGTAGAACCTATGGTCTGCTTGCGTGTGGGCCACGTTACCTTTTTAAGTTCAACCTTAACTTCTCTAAGAAACTGTAGTGCTTTGTCCAGGTAATTTTTTTTCTGCTCACCCAACGCAGGCATTGTTGCGCTTGAAGATTTCTTCAGGGACGGAACTCGCCATTTTTTTGTATCCTTGACAGAACCGACGCGCAACGCCGTCTTCTTCGCAACAACATCGCTGTTTACCCGAGATGATGCCGCTCTGTCGACACTTTGCTTTTTCTTTTTCTTGTTGCCCGAAGTTTTTTTTCTTAATATCCGTCCCATTGTGCTCCCGAAATGGTGAAGACCCTGAGCTTTACCTTCAAAATAATCTGGCAGGCCAGGAGGGATTCGAACCCCCAACACCCGGATTTGGAGTCCGACGCTCTACCGTTAGAGCTACTGGCCTGCAAAAACTGATGGCTGAAAGCTGAAAGCTAACACCAACTATAGATTATATCACTTTTAACGTACGCTTTTTCTGCGGTTAAAATCCAATCCGGAAAGCCGGCACCCATTGGGGGTATTGGTCCGCAAAATCACAATCCGCAATCGATTATTTGGTCTCTTTATGCGGAGTATGTCTTCTGCAAAATCTGCAATACTTCCTAAATTCCAGCTTATCCGGCGTTGTCCGTTTATTCTTTGTCGTCGTGTAATTTCTTCTTTTGCATTCACTACATGCAAGGGTAACAATTATTCTCACCAGCAGACTCCTTTGTTATGCAAAGCGTCATTTGTCACTGGTCATTTGTCATTTGAAAAACATCTTGAAACCAAATATTGATGCACCTGTAAAAAAGTCCTTCTTACAGGTAATTGCGAATTTAGGAATTCAAGAATTACAAATTATTTAAGACCGTTATGAACTTGATAAAATTAGAACAAGCGCAATTTTATACTTTTTACGAAATCATCAAATATTATCTTATCAGGACTAATGACTAATGACTAATGACTAATGACTAATGACGTTGTCATATAGAATGCAACAGACCACGAACACTATTACTTTCTCTTTATTCAATAACTTCGCTTACCACTCCGGCGCCGACAGTCCTGCCGCCTTCCCTTATTGCAAACCTGACCTCTTTTTCCATTGCTATCGGAGTAATAAGTTCTGCCGAAATTGTTACATTGTCCCCGGGCATTATCATCTCAACACCCTCTGGTAAGGTTACTACCCCTGTAACATCCGTAGTCCTGAAATAAAACTGC
>DAOVDN010000046.1 GCA_030669465.1 Desulfobacterales bacterium
GGTCTTCCCGGGTAAGGAATCGTATCTCCTGCAATGCATTTTTAAATGTGTTCTTGTCGAACGGAGATGTTTTAATATTTTCTGCTTCAATTTCACCGATCCGGAGCCATGCCGACACCGATTCTTTCGAGCTTGTGAAGGCTGGTGATTTTCTGTATGAAACAGCAATACGCTTAAACTGGGCATTCCAAGCCTCTACGCTCGCAACGCCAAAGAAATCCAGAAGTTCTTCAACTTTTTCGGCAAGGGTTTGTCGTCTGCGAATAAAGCCCCTTTTCGTAAGTTCCGTCAGGGGAAATTTTTTTGCCCATTCTTTTTTGTTCTCAAGCATTCGCCGGTCAGCAATTTTAGCAATATGCAGCCGATAATATGCGTTAAGATTATTCCATATATTTGCAGATACGCCCAAAACACGCTCGAAGTGAATAGCAGTTTCAGGGGTAACCGGAGCTTTTCCATGGATGATTTGGCTGACTGTCTTTAATGATAGGCCGGTGCGTTCGGCAAATGCAGTCCTTGTTATCCCTCGGGCTTCAAGAGTCTCTTCTAAAATCTCCCCCGGATGAATAGCATAGTCGGGAGTATATTGATTCAGGGTTGTCGCGACCATTAATGATAGTCCTCCACTCCAAGAATTTTGATTGCTGTTATTTGGGTTAAGTCAAGTCCGCCATCGTCCTTTCTTGGCAATGGATTATGATCCGGTTTGAAGATGAGACGATAAGGATGTTTTAAATCAACTGCGAATTGACCACTGCGTTTTCCACTGAGTTCATGTCTTCGTTCAGGTTTTGTGTATGGAACTTCAGCTAATACCGGTGATGCTCTAAGTACTGCCATGCGGCGGATTATCAAACGCGCTTTCTCTGCTCCGAATTCTTTTTTCAGCTCTTTTTCAGAATTAAAGACCTTCTTAAGAGTTTTATTTCTGAAAGCTATATCCATTCTTTAAAATATCCTTTACCAGGCAGGTAAAACATTTTCAAGCTAAATTTAATATTACCAATTCATTTAACCTCGAAAGCCACTTCAATTCCAGTGACAGCATGCCTATTTCCCGAAGAAAAAAGGCGATAATATGTATGCTGTCCCACGATTCAGTAATGGAACATCGATAAATTGATCAAAAACATCGATAGATTTTCGATAGATTCGCAGCAAACTGCTTTGCGCTGCTTTACAGCGGCCACAAATTCAATATATGCCCTGCTTGACGCTATTTCCATGGTCTCAATTCGCATCATTCAACTGCAAACGCTTTTCTTAAAAATCTGTCCAAAACATCTGTTTTTGTTTCGCCCTCCTGCTCAGGCCGCAGGTTGAACTTATTCAGCGGAAGTCTATAATGTCGCGGTTGCACTACGCAGGTTTTGCCTCCAGCCGTTTCCGCGCCAATTCAACCGCTTTGTGAAGTTTCTGCTCCAGCAGTTCACGTTTCGGTAGCTGGGTATCAGCGCATTTCAGCATAAAAATTGCGTTGGAGGTCATCTTTAAGAGGGATTATTTCAACAAAATGACTCCAGCTCAATTGTCTCGACACTGTCGAGACAATTTCCTTTTTATGGAAAACTTCAGCAAATCGAATCATCCTTGATAGATTTCTGACACTAAACCCATTGCCGAATTCCGGAACCAATTTTGCCGACAGTGTCGGCAAAATTTCTTCGCCATATCTTGCCCGCTTTTCCTTCAAAATATCCTGCCGAATCCGATTGCCGATCTGCCAGTAAAGAATGGTCAAACCGGCGTTAACCGCAGCGGCGACAGTATGCCTTGCAGTTTCAATGTGAGAACGGATATCACCGATAAGATCGCCGGAAATGGACTTGTTGTCTGTTTTTGCAATTTGGGAATTCGTAATGCCAGGCTGTGCCCCATTTTTTAAGAGGCATTAACCGGCATACTGTGGACAAATACCATCGTGTCTTTGGCGCGGCTGATCACGTGCTAACTATCTGGGATAATGACTTTTCACAAAAACTTGACATAAATTTTAAGATCGTCGCTTATGTAGACGGATAGAGCTCCCTATTTCTTTTTTATGGAAATAAATGTCCTGGTATCACGAAATATCTTTACAATCCCAAAGAAAATTACTAAAAATTCCAGCCTTCCAAAAAACATTCCAAACATTTCTGTCCATAAAATAGAGTAAGGCGTATCAGGATTTGTTATACCGGTAGAAAGCCCCACTGTGCCAAGAGCGGAAGCGAATTCAAAAAGAGATTCCCTTAGAGAGTATCCTGCTGCCAAAAAAATCAAGACACCAGCAATAAAGGAAACAATATAAAGAAAGATAAAATTAGCCACTTGGCGAACATGCTTATCATCAACATAGAACCTGTTTTCTCCCCGCCAGATATAGTCCTTAACTATAGCGGTCCTGGGTAAAAAATAATCACGAATACTCCAACAAATGGATTTTATTAATAAATATATCCTGTACTGTTTAACGCCTCCCGCTGTTGAACAGACGCCCCCGCCTATTATCATCAATAAAACAGTTATAAAGATACCTAAATTTGACCAATTCTTAAACTCTACAGTAGAATATCCTGTTGTGCTTAGAGCAGATACAACCTGAAATATGGTTGTTCTTAAGGATTCACTAAAGTTTGCATAACTTCCTCTAATCACAAAATAAAACACAACCGGAACCGTGAGTGTTAAAACAAAAAGAGAAAGATGCAATTCTCCATTCCGCAGAGCCTCTTTAAATTTGAGCTTTAATAGAAGATAATGAGTGGCAAAGCTTGTTGCGCCAAGCAACATCAAAATAATCGTTATTAACTCTATGGAAGGGCTGTGCCAGCATCCGATACTCTCAGGCGATGTAGAAAACCCTCCTGTCGACAGAGCACAAAAAGAGTGGTTGATTGCATCAAATACCGGCATACCCGCAAGAATATAAGCTATCATTCCCAAAAGCGTATATGCCGAATATATAAACATTACCATTTTGGCGGACGAACTGATATTTGGCAGCAACTGTTCTGCATGTCCCTCCGCCCGGTATAATCCCACGCCATGAGGCCCTATAATTGCAGAAAGCATTATAATGGCAAGACCCCCGCCTCCGCTAAACTGCAATATGCTGCGCCAGAGAAGAACCGGTCTTGAGGTCTCCGAGACGTCTATCACAGACAACCCGGTTGTTGTCCAGCCGCTTACAGATTCAAAAAGGGCTTTAACAAAAGCTAAATGAGAGTCCATAAGAAAGGGTATTGAAGAGATAAGACAGGCATATGTCCAGCTTAAAATTACAACTACCGCACCGTCCTGCAAGGTCAGGTTGATCAATTTTTTTCTAAAAAACAGCCGCAATAATATGCCGAGGGATAATGAAAAAGCTGAGGGGATAACAAACGCAGAAATATTTACTTTTTCCTCAGGATAAAAAAGTAAGGTTAAAAGAGGGGCGAGCAAAAGAAGTCCGGTAAAAATACATATAAGTCCAAAAAAAGAAAAAATAGCATGGTATTTCTTTTTTATAGTGCTATTTAATCTGGAAATCTCCATAAATAGCCGGTCTCATCCGGTTAATAGGCAATACAATATTTGACAGGATAACAGGATAAACATGATATAAATAAACCTGGTGAAGCAGGTCTCGATACTGAATCACAAAAACCAGTTACAGTTTACTACGAGGGTGAAATCATGGGAAAATTCGCAGCCGATATTATAGTTAATAAGGATATAAACTAAGAGATCCACAGGATGAAAAACTATCCTGTCAATCCTGTCTAAAAAACAGCCGGTCTCATCCGGTTAATAGTTTCAGAGCTTTTTCATATTCATCGGGCATGGTAATCAGGATTAATCTGTCGGCTTCTTTAAGAATAGTAAAACCTCTTGGGATAATTGGCGTATCCTTTCTGATAATACAAGCCAATAGAGCGCCTTGCGGGAAATCTATATCCTTTAACGGCTTACCCAGAACAGGAGATTTGCCGGTCAACACAATCTCTGTAACATTAACTCTGCCTTCCGCTAAAGGAATGAGATTGATTATCTCTTCGAACTCCATTTTCTCCTCAATTATCTTTGATACAATCTCAACTGTGGAAAGAGCAATCTTTACACCCAGTCTTTTGAATATCTCCACATTTTCAGGATTATTTACAAAAGCTAATATCCTGGGAATACCAAATACTCTGTCCGCAATCTGGCAGGCAATAAGATTATCCTCATCAGCCGGCGTAATTGCAATAAGGCAATCCGCTTCTCCGGCGCCTGCGTCCTCTTGAGACTTCTGGTCAGAGCCGTTACCAAAAATAACGCTTGCCTTAAGCCTTTTAGCAAACCACTCACAGTCATCTTTATTATTATTGATAATAGTGGCTTGAAATCCTTTAGAAAGAAATGTCCTTGTTAAAAAATAGACAACCTTGCCGCCACCTATTATGATTATTTTCATTGCTTACGCTCTCTACGAGACTTGATTTCTTTCAGGAATTCCTCAACTGCTATTTTTGTAGTAGAGATGGTCTTTATGCCAAATGAGGAAAAAATCTCTTTTCTCTCAGGATCGAACAATTTTGCCACAACACAAGGGACATCAAAGATATTCCTGGCAACCTGGGCAATCATTAAATTTAAATTATCTTTTCCAGTGGCAACAAATACAGCTTCTGCTTTTTCGATTCCGGCCTGTTTTAAAATATCAACCTCACCAGCATCTCCAAGTACGCGAAAGCCGCCAAACTCGGGAGAAAGATTCTCAAAAGAGGCTTCATCATGGTCAACAACTACAACATTATGCAGCTCTTCAGATTCAGAAAGCCTGTTGGCAATATGAGCCCCGATCCTGTCACAGCCGATGATGATTATATACATTGAATACCTCAAACATTAAAGCGAAAGTTTATAATATCTCCATCCTGAACTACGTAGGTTTTACCCTCAAGTCTTAGTGTGCCTTTCTTTCTTGCCTCCTGGCTCGTACCGGCATCCATCAGATTTTCATATGAAAGCACCTCTGCGCGGATAAATCCTTTTTTAATGTCTGAATGGATTACCTCGGCAGCATCAACAGCTTTTGTCCCCTTTTTTATGGTCCATGCCTTTACCTCATCCTCACCGACTGTAAAAAAAGAGATAAGGCCGAGGAGTTCATATGATCGCTTGATAACTCTGTCCATTGCAGATGCAGTTATATTAAACTCGGCAAGGAAGTCTCTTGCCTCCTCATCAGACATCTGAGCAAGTTCCTGTTCTAGTTTACCCCTTATAACCATGCAATCTTCTCCGAAAGTTAGGTCTTTTGCATCAGGCAAACTCTCATCATCATCTTCGTTATTAAACAAAACCAGCATCGGCCTGGCTGATACAAAGGCATAGCCCTTTAAAAGACGCGCAGAAGCAAGATCCGGGCACTTTCTTAAAGGGATCTCGTTTTCAAGATTTTTAAGGCACTCATTCAAAAGAGAAACTTCTTCTTGATCAACCTTTCTATGTCGCTTTTTATCAAGCTCAACACGCTCAAGGCGTTTTTCAATTACAACAAGATCGGTAAGAATCATCTCCTGATTCAACTCGTTAAAATCGTTATAAGGTGTCGGCTTTTCAAAACCGTATCCACCATAATTCCTAACCACATGGATCAAGGCATCGCAATCCCTTACCTGATTCCAGATATTCTGATCTTTTTTTTGACCCAACATCCCTGGAAGAAGATATTCCACCTGGGCAAAAATGGTCTTTTTCGGTTTATACATGTTGCTTAAAATATCGACACGTTTGTCAGGCACCTGTATTGTACCTATGCGGTTTTCTCCCTTATGTCCTGCATCAAGAACATTTTGAGTCAATGCTTCAAATATCGTTGTTTTTCCTGATCCGGGAAAACCAATAATTCCTAACTTCATATGAAAAATCCTCTAATCGGGCTTGGTTCTAACTTTGGCCAATAACAACTGTGCATGCTGTTTGTGAACTATACCTAATCATAGTCAGAATTGATGATTGTCGATTGATGATTGTCGATTGATGGAATCGCTTCGCTCTGTCTTTTTGTTATAAAATTAATAGAATACCTTCAATCTTCAGTTGTATATAATTAAATACGATGATATACTGGTTTTATGATTCGAAAAGCAAGAATAAAGGACATAAAAGCAATTCACGAGCTTCTTCAGGAATACGGCAGTAAAGGCGAACTTCTTCCCCGCCCTTTAAGTAAACTTTACGATCATTTGAGAGATTTTTCAGTGTACGTAGATGATAAGGAAGACAGGGTCATCGGCTGTTGTGCCCTGCAGTTCTGTTGGGAAAATCTTGCAGAAATACGATCTTTAGCAGTACATCCTGAGCACACTGGAAAAAAAATTGGATCAAAACTTGTAGAATCCGCTCTTTGTGAAGCAAGATCGTTTAACATAACAAAAGTATTTACGCTCACCTATCGGCCGGGATTTTTCAAAAAATACGGCTTTGTACAAATAGACAGATCAAAACTACCATTGAAGATCTGGGCAGACTGTCTCATGTGCGTAAAGTTCCCTAACTGCGACGAAATAGCGATGATGAAGGAAATTGACCCCCTATAAATAAATCACATTAAATTGAAGAGGAGAATACTTCCACACACCCGGTTTTGGAATGATGTGCTCCTTATCAACCGTCAGCCAATGCAGATCCGGCTTAATTTCCCGCAATTTGCCGTCTTCAGGCGGCTTGGCGTGGCTGGTATAGCAATAGGTAGCCTGGAAAATAGAGATGCCTGTCTTTCCTTCGCGGGCCACCACATAGTTCTTCTTGAAAGTACGTAATCCAAGATCACTTGCCTCTGCAATCTGAGACATCTCCTTGTCTGTAAACTTCATAAGAACCGATTTTGAAACCCCTCTTTCGGAAATCCGTATCAATGCCCTTGATTCGCTGCTTCCTGCATACACCGTAGAAATACAAGGATTTTTTTTCATATACTGGGCTGCAACAATAGCGGCTGTCCTTCTGCCGCCGACCATAAAAGGGACTCCATAATACTCAAAATACTTTCTCTGGATATCTTCGGCGTATTTATCCCCTTTTTCATACAGATCTTTTGATATATAGCGAAGGCTTCTGGCCAGATCTTCGGCTGCATCCGCGATCGGCCAGTCGATCCGTACATGAAAATGGGAAAGGCTGTACCGATCTCTTGCCTTGCTGGCTGGATCCCTTTGAATAAGAAGAGCATAATCAACAGGAAGCAGTAGCTTTAAAAAATCAAAAAAACGGGCTGACTCCAGGTATTTCTGAGTCCTGTCAAATTTACCTGAAAGCGGAAGAGCCTTGGATTGAAGCAAGTTTGTCTTGGTGGTCTGATTTTCATCAAAGAACCTTATATACTTCTTGTGGGCAGGAGAGATTGTACCTTCCACAAAAATTACAAGAAAAGCATTCTGGCATTCATATTCCACATCCGGAATCCGCGCACGGGGTTTTAGCTCACGCTTTTCTGCAAATGGATATTGGACATTTTTGCTAAGAAAATTATTATAAGAATCTATAAGAGCGTGCTGAAGCATGAATTGATCAAGCTCATCCCTCAAAAGCTCGTAATAAGACCGTCTCAATCTGTTTGCCTGACTAAGCTCTTCTCTTACATTCCAGAAAACCAATTTTATCTCCTGTTGTTAAACTTTTCTATCCATTGATAGAGGTGCTCTCGATACCTGTATGCAAAAAAGACAGATACAAGACACAAACCCAAAATCAGAGCAAAAAACCAGTACATTTGATTAAAAAGAAATGCTCCCTGAAGGCTGAG
>DAOVDN010000098.1 GCA_030669465.1 Desulfobacterales bacterium
TCAATTTCTCTTCGCTCGATATCACCGCTACAGCCTCTTTTTTTCCGTTTTGATCGAAATACTTTTTTGCAACTTTCCTGACCTGATCACGAGTTAATGCAAGGAGCTTGCTTTTGAAATTGTTGCGTGCTTCATCTGTTAGTGAAATTATCTTCCTGTAAAATGATTTTATGGCTGCAGCAGCAGGTGGATCCGGCTTGTCAATTTCAGAACATACTTGCAGAATCGCCTCTTTGATGTCTTCCTCAGTATAACTTCCTGACCTTGCAAAATCGTAAGCCCCATCATATGCCTTCATGGTAGAGACTATGTGAGGATCTCTGTAAGAGCCAAAGCAAAAAATCCCATCTTCCAGATTGTATGTGGCAAACCCGCCGTATGCTCCGCCTTTTTCCCGAATCTCGCGATGCAGATACAAAGATTTCAGCAACTTACTTATTACGGATAAGGCAGGCGCATCTTCGTGCTCCATGCGCACTGTCTCAAATGATTGGGCCACAAATGAGACTGCAGAAGATGTGCTCCACCCTTCCCTGGGAATTTCATCACCAATATCTATGCCGATATCTACTTTGGGGGGTGCAAGGGGGGAATGAAATAGCCCTTTTTGCACAGATGCTATGCAGGAAGATGCAGCAGAGAGGGCATGATCTTCGCCAATCAATGCCATTTTGAGGTTATTGCTCGTAAAAAGGTTTTTACCGATAGACGACAAATCATCAGAGATGGATTTCAATTTATCTTCTGTAAGATTATCGGTTATATCTTTTATAATTCTAAACTGGTGGATACCATGCCAGATTTCGCCAAGAGCGCAAGATGGCGAAAAATTTCTTGAGGCGAGTGAAATAGCAAGCCTGTGGCCATTATGTATGATCATAGATTCCATGCCTGCCCTGTACTCAAGAAAAAGATTTTTTAAGCGGGTAAGATCCGAAAAATCAAACTTACACAAAAGCTCTTCTATGATTTCAAACATCTTCTCCTGGTTCCGGACAAGGCACTTTCCATTAAACGAAACAAAAGGGACGCAGAGACCTCTTTCTTCAAAACTGGTGCGGGCATGAGCCGATAAGCCGATACCGCCCGTATATGCATCAATAAGCTGCGCCATTTCTGCGTAGTCACGTATGGTTGTGCCGATCCTGTGGAGAGAGCGACAGAAAAAGGGCACAAGAGGGATCAGCCGCCTGTGCAAAGCTCCGGTTCCGGCTGCCGCCGAAAAATAAAAGATACCGGATGTCGGCTGCTTATAACAGACCGCAGGCGCTGTATTATATGAATCTGTTTCATGAATGCTTTGAACCAGAGGAGGAATATCTTCAATCTCTAGAGTAGGAAGAGACGAAACATCCTCTTTTTCTTCCTGGAGCAGCCTTAAACTTGTCGCATCTTCTTTTATCTTTTTAAGATCAGATTCGGTCATGCCGGCCTTGATCCTGTCGAGCTCTGCTGCAACCCGGCAGCTTTCATTCTCTTCCATCATCTGATCAGGAACAAGTCTGAAAAGCAGCCTGTGAGGATTATTTAAAAAGTACTTTTTTATCTGGTTTTCAAAAAAGGGTTCTCTGGAAAGTGCGTCACGAAGTCTTTTAAGATCGGCATCGAACTGTAAAATTCTTTCCGGATCACCGCCGTGAAACCAGCTTCCGGTAAAGCCCAAAAGTAGCTTGATGCCATATGGATAGGGATGGTTTGTTACCTCCTTGCGATGAAACTCAAGCTGGTGAATGGCCGACTCGATCAGTTTTTTATCGATTCCATTTTCCGACAGATCTTTCAAAACATCAAATATGATTGCCTCGATTTTTCCTGCAGCAGATTCCTCCACATCCTTTAACCCTGCGGCAAACATGGTATCCCTGTTATCAGAGTCAAAGCCCACGGTGTCACAAAGGGCTGTCCCGAGCCCTGAGTCTATCAGTGCCTTGCGCAAAGGGGATGCGGAATTTCCAAGAAGAATCTGTTCAAGCAATGTAAGGGTAAGGACTTCAAAAGTCTCCTTAATATCCGCGGTCAGCCATGCCACGCAAACCTGGCATTTTTTTGATGGATCTTCATTTTTGCCCAAAGGATATGGGTATCTTGCTTTTTTTGGTTTGCTCCAGCGTGGCTGAGAAGGAACATCTGTCCTGGGATCAATGCGCTTAAAACGCTTTAATATTTTTTCATTGATAAAAGAGAGGTGGTCTTTCAAGGGGAGGTTTCCATATGTGTAGAAAAAAGCATTGCTTGGATGATAATGCCGTCTGTGGAATTCAATGAGCTGATCATATGTCAAACTTGGAATTACCGCAGGATCACCTCCTGAGTTATACCTGTATGTTGTATCAGGGTACATGGCATTTAAAAGAGATCGCTCCATTACCTGGTCGGGCGATGACATAGCCCCTTTCATTTCGTTGTATACCACGCCTTTATAAACCAGCTTAAAGCGATCCGGATACTTAGAATCAGAACTCTGGAAGTCATCTTCGATTTCAATGCGGCGCCCCTCCTGCTCAAAGCTAAGCTCGCTTATGTTGGGAAAAAAGGCGGCATCAAGATAAACATCCATTAGATTATAAAAATCTTTTCTGTTCTGCGTGGAGAAAGGATACATGGTCCAGTCCGATGCAGTAAAGGCGTTCATAAAAGTGCTCAAACTCCTTTTGAGCATGGAAAAAAACGGATCACGTACGGGAAATTTATTTGAACCACACAGAACAGTATGCTCCAGGATGTGCGCAACGCCGGTTGAATCAACCGGTACAGTCTTGAATGCTACACTAAATGTATTTTCCTTATCATTGTTACTTATGTGTATATGTCTGACTCCGGTAGCAGCATGCTCAAGCTCATATAAAAACAAACCCATCTCTTTAAGCTCCGCTACCCTCTTAACACAATAGCCGCAAATACTCTTGCCTTCAATAATGTCAGGATTGTTCTGATCCACAGTTTTATCCATCAATTCCTCAATTCCTTAGCCGCTATATATATGCCTCTGCTCTTGCGTTTAATCTTGCCGATCTGGTTGAGGCGAAAGATAACATTGCGAAGTTTTTTTTCGCCAAAGCCTGTTTTGGCCTGGATCTGGGCAAAACCTATACCATCTTCAAACTTCTTTATGATTTCCAGGACTATGCTGGAAGCCGCTACAGAAGATTTGCCTTGTGATGTTTTCTCTTTGGCGGCATTCTCAGATACTCGTCCGCCCTTTCCGGATTTTGCTGTCTCTTTAATAAGTTTCTCAAGGCGATTCATTCTGGCCATCAGATTGTCTACATCCCTCTTTGTCGGAATACTGTAAGTTTGCATAAAGAGCTTTATCATTGCATCAAAACTCGCTTTTCCCTTTCTTTTTGCCATGAAACCCTCCTTGAATAATCGGTAACTTAAAAGCTTAAACAATGAGCCCTTTGAAAAATGTTAATACAAAAACTACCTAGTAATACAGAAAAAGTCAAGATATCATTCTTTATCACTCTTGATGCCTGCATCTTTGGGATGGGCTATTGAAAATAATAATTTTTCGTGTTAATTTAATTGCAGCCTTAATCGTATAGAAATTTCCTTTTTTTGGATTCAGCCACAGACCCACACAGACAGGCACAGACAAGATAATGAAAGACGTAAAAAAACAGAGCAACGGCATATGCGCCTGAAGCAAAGAGTCTGGGAATTTTTTGACCGCTTCAAAAAGCTTCAGGGCGATCCCCATTATGTCGCCATGGGAATTGGAATTGGGGTTTTTGTAAGCATAACCCCTACTATCCCTTTCCATACCGCTATAGCCATAGCGCTGGCATTTATTTTACGCGGGAGCAAACCAGCGGCTGCCATTGGAGTCTGGTTCAGCAATCCGGTTACCATACCATTCTTCTACCTCGGAAGTTACAAGACAGGTCTGCTTCTTTTTGACAATTCAGTACCATTTGATGCAAAATACGAGTCGATTACAGAACTTATGAAACTGGGAATGGATGTAACATGCATTATGATAACAGGCGGGATTCTTTTAGGTATTCTTCCAGGTATTGCAGCATATTTTATAACACGCAAAATAGTTACAAAAATTCGCCTAGGAATGAGAACGGAACGATAGTGACATCACCAAGAACACTCCTTAGAGCCTGGAATTTGCGTCCCAGGAAGCAGCTCGGTCAAAATTTTTTATCTGACCCGTCTACCGGAGAAATGATAGTGACCCGTTCCGAAATTCTTCCGGAAGATGTTGTTCTGGAAATCGGGGCCGGCCTTGGCGCCCTCACAATTCCTCTGGCCCGCATTGCAAAGAAGGTCTACGCGGTTGATAAGGACCGTCAGTTAATTAACCTTTTGAAAACCGAGCTCCTCATAAATAAGCTTTCAAACGTTGTTTTAATGGAAGAAGACATACTGAAAGTTGACATTAAGAAGTTAGCAGAAAATGCGGGCCGCAAAATACTAGTCATGGGAAACCTCCCCTTTAACATCTCTTCCCAGATACTTATTAAACTTATAAAATCCAGAAATGTTGTGAGCCGGGCCATCCTTATGTTTCAGAAAGAACTGGCTCAACGCATCACAGCACAACCTGGTTGCAAGGATTATGGACGGCTTACGGTCATGCTTGCCTTTTGTGCGGAAATTAAAAAACTTGGCAATGTAAAAGCATCTCTTTTTTTTCCAAAACCAAAGGTGGATTCTGAGGTTCTTGAAATAAGATTTAAAAAAACGCTTAATCATAAAGTAAGCCATGAAGAATTCTTTTTCCGGGTAATAAAAGCGGCATTTGGGCGGAGAAGAAAAACCCTCAAAAATGCTCTTGCAGGAAGCGAACTTAATATTGATGCAAAAACAGCTAAGCGTGCGTTGGAAAGAGCGGGCATAGATCCTGCCAGGCGCGCCGAGACCCTTACTGCAGAAGAATTTATAAGACTTGCCGGCAGCATAATATAGACTTTCAGATAAATAATTTCGCTGCGTTATCAGTCGAAATCCTCGACGACGTACAACTCAGTACGACTCACTCGGATTTCTCCTTCTAGCCTTGCGAAATTAATTATCTGAAAATCTATATAAGAAAAAAAAATAGCGGCATCTGTAACAGTTCAGCCACTAAGGCACAAAGGCACAAGGAAGGGATATGATTGAGGAATTGCGAATTGAGGAATTGAGGAATTAAAATCAGTAGAATACCTTCAATTCCTAAATTCCTAAATCCCTAAATCCCTAAATTATGAATTTTAAGAGAATTATATTATAATCTTGGTGTCTTAGTGTCTTAGTGGCTGAACTATTACCAGTATCTTTTGTAGAAGAAAGGAAAATTGAAAAAATGAATCGGGAAAAATCACATAGACTTTTTGATCGAGCTTTAAATCTTATACCCGGCGGAGTAAACAGCCCTGTGCGGGCATGCAGATCAGTCGGAACAGAACCGATCTTTATTGACCATGCTGTTGGTTGCCTGATTTATGATGCAGACGGCAACAGATTTATCGATTATGTTGGATCATGGGGGCCGATGATCCTCGGA
>DAOVDN010000150.1 GCA_030669465.1 Desulfobacterales bacterium
CATACATTACCTCCAACGGGCTACCAACTTAAAGCGGGACAATTTGTAGGGTGGGCAATGCCCACCATCAATGGGCGATCTCTGCAAACTGCATAGATTGGTGGGCAGTGCCCACCCTACTGTAACTCCTTGAGATTACAAAGTGTCCCGCCTTAAGTTGGTAGCCGTAGTTTGCAAGCCCTTAGCGTTTGACATTGAAATAAGTCGTATAAGCGCCGTTGATATGTTGAGTTGTTTTCTAGATTGACACAGAAGTTTCATTTCTCTATCCTTTCTTGCCTGATAGTTGAATTGCAAAATCGAGCATATTTCCGTCCATCCGAGTCCCTTAATTCTTATCAAAATAAAAAAGGCCGTGAAGAATTCTGAAGATCGCGAAACAAAAAGATATCCAGTCAGAACCAGAGAAGATGGCGACAATCGATATTGAAACAATCAAAAAAGAAGCGCTTGAAATTATAGAAAATAGCTATAAGAAAATCACGCCTCCTGAATTGGCAAAGAATATATCGCAAAAATATTCTATAAAAAGGGGGGAGGTAAAATCAGCTATAAACTCACTGGTGACAGAGGGGCACATAGCTTATACATACCATTATGGTCATACATTTATAGAAAAATCGTTCAATAGAGCGGTCCGCATATCAAAATACGTTATTCTGAAACCGCCGGGGATTTTTTTTAAGCCGGAAAAGGATGATGTTGTAATTGAAATAGGACATGGCGTATCATTCGGCACGGGCCAACATCCAACAACAAGGTTGGCGATAAGAGGAATAGAATATGCTTTAAGGGAAACCAATCTTTTAAAGGAAGATAAAGAGACCAATACTCTCGATATCGGGACAGGCTCAGGGGTGCTTGCGATAACTGCTCTGCGGTTGGGAATTAAAAAAGCAATAGGGCTGGACTTAGACCCTTGTGCAAGATACGAAGCAAAAGAAAATGCCAGGTTTAACCGGCTTGAAGATAGCTTTGAAATCAACGACCTGCCTTTAGAAAATTTCAATAACAGATTCACCCTGATAACTGCAAACCTTAGATATCCGACACTGACAAAGATATATCCCAAAGTCATAAAACTCACCGGGGAAGAAGGCGCCGTTGTACTTTCGGGAATAAAAAGAGAGGAAGTTTCGGACATGATTGATTTATACACGAAAAAGTGCTTTGAATGCAGATGGAAAGAATCTGAAAAAGACTGGGGTGGACTTGTTTTTTTAAAATTGCGCCCTTGCTCGTAAACTATAAAAAAGGTAATAGTTTAGCCACGAATGAACACGAATTTACACAAATAACGCTTAAATAAATTGTAACCGTTCACGGTTCAGAGGTTCAAGGTTCAAGGTTAATGGCTTTACGATTTTCTTCATATTTTTGCTTTTATCTTCAGTACAAACTTGCTTGACGTATTCTAAGAATCTAATGAATTTCACCTTCATCAGTCTAACCCTGAACCCCTGAACCCTTGAACCTGTGAACGATTACGATAAATCTTTATACAGGATTTTTTCTTTATTCGAGTCCATTTGTGTCAATTCGTGGCTGAACTGTTACTAAAAAAGGAACACAATGCAACTTTCATCACAACAGAAGGATGCTGTAGAATATATTGGATCTCCGACTCTGGTTGTTGCCGGTGCGGGTTCGGGGAAAACACGGACATTGACCGCTAAAATCGCTCATCTTATGTCAAGCGGCTATGATCCTGAGCGTATTCTTGCGATCACGTTTACCAATAAGGCTGCCGGTGAGATGAAGAGCCGGCTTGTTCGTATGACAAAAACCCCGGCAGAACGTTTCCCGTGGGTTCGAACATTTCACTCTGCATGTTTTAAAATCTTAAAGAAACATTGCTCCCTGCTTGGGTATAATACTCCTCTCCAGATCTACGCAGGATACCAGCAGCAGAAGATAATCAAGGATATTATTGTCGGAAAGTTGAATTTTGACAAAAAGTATGTCCAACCTGTTTTAGCTCAGATTTCCAGTGCAAAAAACTCCGGCAATCCTTTTGATTATCTTGACCATAAGCTCCACTCTTTTCGTATTAGATTACTTGATGTTTTTAATCTTTACGAAAAGGAACTGAAATCAAATAATGCTGTTGATTTTGATAATATTTTGCTTTTGACACGCAATCTGCTTCGGGATCACAAAGATGTACGCAAGCAGTACCAAAAGCTTTTCCAGTTTATTCTTGTGGATGAATACCAGGACACCAATAATCTTCAGGAGGATCTTACAGGGCTGTTGCTTCGAAACGGCAACCTCTTTTGCGTAGGTGATGACTGGCAGGCACTTTATTCATTTAGAGGAAGCACTATGGATCATTTCCTGTCGTTTCCTGAAAAGTACAAAGAGGCAAGGGTTTTCAGGCTGGAACAGAACTATCGTTCTGCGGACGAGATTGTTAAAACGGCAAATGATCTGATCGGATATAATGACCACAAAATGGAAAAAAGGTGTTTTTCCGACAAGCACGGGGGATTGGTTGAGATTTATGATTTTTCCAATGAAAAAAAAGAGGCCGATTGGGTTGCCAAAAAGATCAAATCCCTTCGCGAAATGGGTCTTGCTTCTAACAAAATGGCTGTTTTGTACCGGACTAAATTCTGCTCCCTTTCCTTTGAACAGACATTTAGATCTCTTGGAATTCCATACCGGATGTTAGGTGGCAAGGGGTTTTTTGAACGCAAGGAGGTCATGGATATAAATTGCTATCTTGCTGCAGCGGTTTTTGAAAAAGATGACGCATCTTTTGAGCGGATTGTAAATATTCCCAAACGGGGGATCGGTCCGGCGGCTGTCAATAAAATCGCTCAGATAAAAACAGGGGAAATGAGCCTTCAGGATGCAGCGCGCAATGCTCTTAGAGAAAAGCTTATGGCTCCCCAAATATATAATTCTCTCAGTGAGGTAATCAGGTTGCTTGATGATATTAAGGACATGAAACCTGATGCTGCAATCAACGCGATATTGTCAAAAGTTAACTATATGGATTATATTAAGCATTATTCCAAAGCCAATTCCATGGATTATACCTCAAGAGAGGAGAATATTGACCAGCTTATTTATTCAGCTTCACTGAAAGATACAATTGTAGAATATCTTGAAGAAGCCGCTCTAATTAAGGAGGACAAAGAAGATGAAGAAGAAGAAGATAAAAAAAGCGGAGTAATTATGTCAACTATACATGCTTCCAAGGGGCTGGAATACAGGGTGGTTTTTGTGGTTGCATGTGAAGAACAGCTTTTCCCTCACTGGAAAGCCATGGACACAGAAATGGGTCTTTACGAGGAGCGCCGCCTTATGTACGTAGCGATGACAAGAGCGGAGCACTATTTGTTTTTAAGTCATGCCAGCTACCGAAAGGGACAATCAAACCTCCGAAGCAGATTTCTTGACGAGATTGAAGAATCATTAATTGTATGAGTTCACCACGGAACGACACAGAGTTTCACTGAAAATTGTAAACAATAAAAAAGGTCTTTTAATGGCAGAATTTTCATATCAGGATATGTTTCCTGTTGGAGATGATTATACAGAATATCGCCTGTTAACTCAGGAGCATGTCGTCACAAAATCCTTTGAAGGCCTGGATATAGTAAAAATTGACCCAGAGGGGCTTACTCTTCTTGCCGAGCAGGCGTTTAGAGATATATCCTTTCTGCTGAGGCCGTCACATCTTAAACTGCTGGCAAATATTCTTGATGACCCTGAAAGTTCCGATAATGACAGATATGTTGCGGTTGAGATGCTGAAAAATGCGGTTATCTCTGCCGAAGGCGTATTCCCCATGTGCCAGGACACAGGAACAGCTATTATAACAGGTAAAAAGGGGCAGCAGGTCTGGACAAACTTTTCCGATGAAGAGTCTTTGTCAAGGGGTGTTTTTAATGCTTATACAAAAAACAATCTTCGTTATTCACAATTAGCTCCCTTAACAATGTATGATGAAAAAAATACAGGTTGCAATCTTCCCGCCCAGATTGAACTGTATGCAACACAGGGAGATGAATATAATTTTCTTTTTATTGCAAA
>DAOVDN010000030.1 GCA_030669465.1 Desulfobacterales bacterium
TAAAAAACCGGAAACAAGGATGATAGTAAAAAAATATCTGCATCCCTTGAAGGTCAGGCAGATAGACACCCTTATTCTTGGTTGCACCCATTATCCGATCTTAAAAAACATCATACAGCAAAAGGTCGGCAAAAGGGTAAACATAATCGATTCTTCTATAGCTGTTGCAGGCAAGGTAAAGAATTATTTAGAAAATCATGTTGAAGTCGACAGCATGTTAGATAAAAAAGGGAAGTGCAGGTTTTTTGTGTCTGATGTAACAGAGCAGTTTAAAAAAATAGCAAAAGACATGCTAAAAAGAACCGTTATTCTTGAGCATGTAAGGATATGATGAACTCGTAAAAATTAAACTTTTTACGAAACCATGAAGATATAGATGAGAGAAAATCCGAAGCTTGATTGCAGAGTAATTAATATTTATGGAGAAAAAACCGTGAAAGACAAAAAAGGGTTATACTATTATCCATTTCCCGGAAATAAACAGATCCGCACGTATGTCCGCGAATCTGAAGGAGACATCTGGTTCAGGCTCTGGAGTAAAGAAGACCCGGGCCTGTGGATGGAACACGGGTGGGTGCCGTACGGGGCAATCAAGCGGGCTGCCGGTATGTTCAAGCGCGGTAGTTTTGATCCTGACCAGGCTTACGATATCAGGGTAGCAAAGGCGCTGGTTGAGGAAAGCGGCTCTGTTTAATCGATTATATCTGTTGATTATGAAAAAATATTGACAAATAAATATATTTGGCATATTTTAATTAATTGAGGATGCGGGCATAGCTCAGCAGGTAGAGTACAAGCTTCCCAAGCTTGGTGTCGCGAGTTCGAATCTCGTTGCCCGCTCCATGAAAAGTCCGTATTTTCATTTGTATTTGCAAGGGTTGTTTCAGGGTAGAATTGCATATGTGGCTTGAAGTTAATTTTTTCTTATGGTTATTAACATGAACAGATAAATTTCTCGATCCACCACAAAAGATCTACCTGCAAGTATGAGAAACGGGCTGTTGCCCGTTTTTTTGTTTGCTTTTTTTGTTTGCTTTTTATTTGCTGGGGAGCAAATATAGATCGGTGAAAACTCAAAGAAAAAGAAGATTGAAGCCTGAAAAGCTGAAATTTGAGACAAATAATCAGGAACATAAAAACAGAGCCCTGAAGAGTAGGGAAGAAATTATTTCCC
The DNA here is from genome assembly GCA_030669465.1 of Desulfobacterales bacterium. The sequence continues at coordinate 1,175 of DAOVDN010000030.1, forward strand.
GGGTAAAGGAGTTAACTGAACCGTTGTGCGAAGCCGAGGGCTTTGAGCTGGTGCATGTTGAGCATCAATGGGAGAGGGGCGGTAGTATATTACGTCTTTATATAGATAAACCAGGAGGTGTTACACTGGATGACTGTGTATATATCAGCCGTCAGGTGAGTGATCTTCTGGATGTTGATCTTACAGAATCGAGTCTTGAAACTAACATGTCATACCGCCTTGAGGTATCATCCCCAGGACCTGATCGACCTTTGGGGAAAAAGCTTGACTTTGAAAGATTTAAAGGAAGAGCAGTAAAGATCAAAACCACTCAACCTGTTGAGGGACGAAAAACCAAGCTGGTTAAGGGTGTCCTGCTGGGCATATCAGAAGGAATTGTAAGACTATTGGTTGACGATAAAACAGTCGCTATTCCTTTTCAGGAGATCGGCAGGGCGCGGCTTATCGATTATAACGGAGAAAACCGATGTTCATAGCAGATATAAAGCGTATTGTTGATCAGGTTAGTAGAGAAAAAGGGATTGACCGTGAAATCCTTATTAAGGCGCTTGAAGAGGCTCTAAGATCTGCAGCCAAAAAAAAGTTTGGAAGCAAGATCGATATTGAAGTTCAATATAATGAAGAAACAGGTGAGATCGAGGTCTTCCAGTTTAAAGAGGTTGTGGAAGAGATTGATGAGCCTGATCTTCAAATCAGTTTTGAAGAAGGACATAAGCTGGACCCGGAATGCAAAATAGGCGACAGCCTGGGCACAAAAATGGATACTTCCAGCTTTGGCAGGATAGCTGCACAGTCAGCCAAACAGGTCATCATCCAAAAAATGAAGGATGCGGAAAAAGATGTGGTTTATTCCAGCTTTATTGACCGGAAAGGTGAAATCATAAACGGAATCGTGCAGCGCATTGACCGCGGTGACATCATCGTTAATCTTGGCCAGACTGAAGCTATCCTTCAGGCCAGAGAACAGGTTCCAAAAGAAACCTATCGACGCGGCGATCGTATAAGGGCATATATCATGGATGTACTTCATGATACACGCGGTCCACAAATTGTTCTTTCGAGAACGCACCTTAACTTCCTGGTCAATCTTTTCAAAACGGAAGTACCGGAAATCAGTGAAGGTATCGTTAAAATCATGGCTGCAGCCCGTGAACCCGGAATCCGTTCAAAAATAGCCGTATCCTCAAATGATTCTGATATAGATCCGGTTGGAGCCTGTGTGGGAATGAAAGGAAGCCGTGTACAGAACGTTGTTCAGGAACTAAGGGGCGAAAAGATAGATATTATATCCTGGCATATTGATGATGCAAAATTTGTATGCAATGCTCTGGCGCCTGCTGAAATATCCAGAGTTATTATTGATGAAGCAAAGCGTTCGATGGAAGTTATTGTCCCGGATGAATTCCTTTCAATAGCTATTGGAAAGCGCGGCCAGAACGTACGGCTCGCCTCAAAATTGACCAAATGGCATCTTGATGTCATAAGCGAAGCAGAATACAGCAAGGAAATGCAAAGCGGCTATGACTCTCTGGTAGCATTGCCGGGAGTTGGAATAAGCCTGGCAGATGCATTGTATGAAAAGGGCTTTTTTTCCGCTGAAGAGCTCAGTAATGCTTCTATAGAAGATCTGATTCAGATCAGAGATATCACCGAAGAAAAAGCAGCGGAGCTGGTTGAAACTGCAAAAAATTATGTAGAAAGTTCTGATGAAATCGATAAAACAGAAGATTTATCAGATGACTTAACTGAAACGGATGACCTTTCTGAATCAGGCGGGTTGTCTCTTTCAAATGCGCGGGAAGCCTCTGAAAAAGATGAAGGCAATGATGAAGCTGTGTCTGAGCAAGCTTCATCAACAGATAATGGTTCAACAGATAACATGTAAGGGGGATTGATGGCAAAGATCAGAATATATGAGCTTGCCAGGGATCTTAACATAAAAAACAAGGATCTCCTTGAAAAGTTAAGAGATATGGATATTGCTGCAGGGAGCCATATGAGCTCTCTGGACGATGAGACAGCAGTCAGAGTCAAGGCAAATCTTCTTGGCAAAAAAACTGGTACGGTCGAGGTAACACGCGTAAAAGCGACTGTTATTCGAAGACGCAAAAAACCTGTGCGGAAAGAACCTGTTCAGGTAGCCGCCATTTCTGCGCCCGCCGGTCCGGATCAGACAGGTCATCCTGAAAAGATTAAAGTTGCTGAAAAGCCATCTGAAATAGCTCCCAAAGAAGAAAAGCCCGCTGTAGAAAAAAAAGAACCGGGAAGACCAAAAAAGAAGGTCGAAGCTGAAGAGACCGCTGAAAGGATTATTGAAGAAAGAAAGGCCGGAGAGAAAGGTGTTCTGAAAAAAGTTGATGAGATCGAGCAACCGGTTGAGCCTGAAAAGCCGGCTGTTTTAAAGGTTGTAAAACCGAAAAAAGCAAAAAAGAAAGCCAAAAAAGAGATGCCGGCAAAAATCATAAAAATGCCGACACCTCCCAAGGAAAAAGCACCCGAGGTTAAGGAAGTTCTGGTTAAAAAACCAAAAGTCAAAACAGCGCCGGAGAAAGCTGTTCCAAAAATCGAAACTGAGCAGAAGGAATTAGGCAAAAAAGAGAAGAAAAAATGGGCAAAAAAACAGGAAGAAGAGGTCGGGGAGAAAAAATTAAAGGATATAAAATGGACCAAAAAGAAAATCTCCTTCCGGAGAAAAGCGGTTGTTGAAGGGAAAGACCTTTATTCCAAAGAACATAAGATCCGAAAGCCCCGCAAGAAACTTAAGGGCAAAACAGCGGTTCAAGGACAAAAGCCCCAGATAACAGTACCTAAGGCCATTAAACGTAGAATCAGAATTGATGATACCATTGGGCTTTCCGATCTGGCAAAGCGTATGGGAATAAAAGCCAATGATATGATCAAAACACTGATGGGTTTGGGCGTTATGGCGACTGTGAACCAGATAATAGATTTTGATACCGCGGCTCTTGTTGCAGCAGAATTTAATTACGAACTGGAAAAAGCCTCTTTTGAAGAAAAAGCTGTTTTAATGGTAGAAAAGGATGATTCCGGTAAGTTGATCCAGAGGGCCCCTGTGGTCACCGTTATGGGACATGTGGATCATGGTAAAACATCCCTTCTTGATGCAATACGTAAAACCCACGTAACCAGTGATGAAGCCGGTGGAATCACGCAGCATATCGGTGCCTACAATGTTTCCACGGATAAAGGCCAAATCGTCTTTCTGGATACGCCGGGGCACGAAGCATTTACCGCAATGCGCGCCCGCGGCGCCAAGCTTACGGATATAGTAGTTCTGGTTGTTGCTGCCGATGATGGTGTCATGCCACAGACCATCGAAGCCATCAACCACTCCAGGGCTGCGGGAGTTCCGATCATTGTTGCAATTAACAAGATTGATAAACCAGATGCGGAACCCGAACGTGTTCAACGTGAACTTGCCGAAGCAGGACTTGTGCCGGAGGATTGGGGCGGTGATACCATCTTTCTTAATGTTTCCGCAAAGCAGAATCAGGGAATAACCGATCTCCTTGAGATGATACTCCTTCAGGCCGAAGTATTGGAGCTGAAGGCCAATCCTGAAAAGCTCGCCAAAGGTCATGTGGTTGAAGCAAGGATAGACTCAGGTCGAGGCGCTGTTGCCACTGTGCTCGTACAGGAAGGAACCCTTCGTAAAGGCGACCCGGTAGTGTGTGGAATATACTACGGAAAAGTTCGCGCCATGTTGAATGACAGAAATGTTTATGTTGAAACAGCCGGCCCGTCAATTCCTGTTGAGGTAATAGGCCTTTCCGGTGTGCCCAATGCCGGAGATGAGTTAATAGCTCTAGCCGATGACAAGGCCGCTAAGCAAGTCAGTATTCACAGAATCCAGAAACAGCGAGCTAAAGACCTGGCCAAAACCAGCAGACTAAGCCTTGAAGGACTTTTTGAACGTATGCGGGAAGGCAAGGCTAACGATTTGAATCTTATAATAAAAGCGGATGTACATGGTTCTATCGAGGCCATTGGAGATTCTTTGACAAAACTCTCCAATGATGAGGTAAACATAAATGTGATCCATTCAGCTACAGGGACTATAACCGAATCAGATATCTCCCTGGCTGCAGTATCTGATGCTATAATTATAGGTTTTAACGTCCGCCCCAGCCCAAAAGTTCAGGCTTTTGCCGATGAAGAAAACGTTGATATGCGTTTTTATAATATCATTTATAATGTTATTGAAGACATCAAGAGTGCCATTGTCGGTATGATGTCATCCACCTTTGAAGAACGGATACTGGGCAGAGCCGAGGTTCGAGAAGTATTCCATGTTCCCAAAATAGGCACCATTGCAGGCTGTCATGTGAGCGATGGAAAGATCGAGCGTGGCCGGCTTGTGCGTCTTCTTAGAGATGGGATCGTCTGTTATGAGGGCAAGATCTCTTCTCTCCGGCGCTTCAAAGAGGATGTTAAAGAAGTCCAGAGTGGTTATGAATGCGGAATCGGTATTGAAAAATACAATGACATCAAACTCGGCGATACAATAGAATGCTATTATCTGGAAGAGATAAAGCCGGAGCTTGAATAACGAATAAAAGTGCCTAAAGTTTAAAGTGGATTAAAGTGACCACTGACTAATGGCTAATGGCTAATCAATGTTGTTGACTTAAGCACATTTCGTTTTGAACCGCAGAATTTCGAACAAGGAATAATGAATATCGAAGTAATGGAAAAACCTTATTAAACTTCATAATTCGACATTCCTTGTTCAATATTCGATATTCAATAACAAGCACGATTTTTCTTAATTCAACAGCATTGAATGACTAATGACTAATGACTAATGACTAATTATGGTTGCAGGTTTAGGAATTATTACATTCAGATTACATGACTGCCGTTCTTTAAAAGGTAAGAGAAAGGTTGTAAAATCGATCATCAACCGGTTGCGCAACAATTTTAATGTTTCAGTCGCAGAGGTCGGATCAAATGACATTCATCAAAGGGCGGAGATAGGCTTTGCCATTGTTTGCAATAACAAAATGGTGGTAAATTCCAAGATAGACAAGATTTTCAATCTGGCAGATGAGTTGGGGCTGGCCGAGATCATAGGCACTGATATGGAAATTATCAATCTATGAGACCTTTGAAAAACGTCCCCTTTTGCCCAATTTCTGCGTCTATCTCAGATTTTAATCCTCAAAATACGGAAGTGTATTCCTCCGGTTAAAATCTTCGCTATCCTTAAACTTGAACAAAATTGAACATTTTTCAAAGGTCTCTTTATGAAACCATTTACACGAGCTGACAGAGTTGGAGGTCAGATACAAAGGGCTCTGTCAGACTTATTACAAAAGGATATTAAAGATCCTCGCCTTAAAATGGTTACAATTACCGGTGTAAAGCTGTCGCGGGATTTAAGAATTGCGCGAATATACTTCACCACATCAGGAGGCGGCAAAAAAAGCAGAGAAGAGGCGGTTGAAGGTTTTAAGAACGCTCTTGGATATGTAAAACGTACACTTGCTCGTCAACTCGGTCTGCGCTATATGCCTGATCTTAAATTTTTTTATGATGAATCTTTTGATTATGCTTCGCGCATAGATGAGGTGCTTAAGGGACTCGAAAAAAGTCCCTAAGTCTCTAAAAACAGATGGATCGGATAATACGCCATTTAAAAAATAGTGATCACCTCTTGCTTGCTTCTCACACCAATCCGGACGGTGATGCAATAGGCTCCCTTATCGCTATGGGGCTTTCTCTTGATGCATTGAACAAGAAAACAACTCTTTACAACGAAAGTCCTGTTCCGGCTGTCTATCGTTTTCTGCCGGCGATCGATCGCATTGTGCGACACATTGACAGGGCGAATATCTATGATACCGCCATTATTCTTGATTGCAGCGACTTGCAGCGGATCGGAAAGGCCGTTTCGACCGTAAACCGGATACCGGTCATCATCAACATTGACCATCACATCACCAATACCCACTTTGGTAATTTTCAGCTAATAGATACTTCCGCATGCGCCACTACGGAAATCATATACCGCCTGGTAAAGAAAATGGCCGTCCCAATTAACAGGGCCGTTGCTACTTCAATATATACGGGAATATTTACAGATACAGGTTCGTTTCGTTTTTCAAATACAAACAGGTCTGCTTTTGCGATCTGCGAAGAAATGTTAGGGTTGGGAGTCGATCCGTACAATGTTGCTCAGCATGTATATGAAACATACTCTCTGGGTCGCATAAGGCTTCTGGATCTGGCCATTAACTCTATCGAAATTTCATATAACGGTAAACTGTCCATGATGGTATTAACAAAAAAGATGCTCGACGAAACCGGTACGCAGCCCGAAGATATAGACGGCCTTATCAATTACGCAAAAGGCATAGAAGGTATTAAGGTAGCAGTTCTTATACAGGAACTCACAAACAACAAAGGAGAACCAAAAAAGCCCGGCCGGTTTAATGTCAGCCTCCGTTCCGACGGAACGGTTGATGTGGCTGCAATTGCTACCTCTTTTGGCGGGGGCGGGCATTACAGGGCAGCAGGATTCAGTATTGAATCAACGCTCTCCGATATAAAATCCGAAATTATTAACCTGGCTGAAAAACTGTGAAAGGAATTTTAGGAATTAAGCGAAGCGAATTCCTCAATTCCTAAATTCGCAATTCCTCAATTTAGCAATCACTATGCAAAATGAATTAAACGGCGTTATAGTCGTAGACAAGCCGGCAAATATAACATCAGCCAGGGTAGTAGCCATTGTAAAGAAACTGCTCGGAGCCAAAAAGGCAGGGCACACCGGCACACTTGATCCATTTGCAACAGGTGTCCTGGTATGCTGCATTAATAATGCAACAAAACTTGCCAGGTTCCTTTTGCACGATAACAAAAAATACGATGCTGTTCTTTGCCTGGGAATAACAACAGATACTCAGGATTCTACCGGAACTATTATTTCCACATGTAATGAACTAGAATTTTCTGAAAAAATTATACAATCGGTATTTAAACAATTTGAAGGGACGATTGAGCAGTTTCCGCCAATTTATTCAGCATTAAAGCATAAGGGAGTTCCTCTTTACAAGCTTGCGCGAAGCGGCAAACCTGTCCGGAAACCTGCGAGGCGTATTTTTATCTCATATAATAAAATAGTTGAGATAAATCTTCCGTTAATACGTTTTGAAGTATCCTGCTCTGCAGGAACATATATCAGGACCCTCTGTGCGGACATAGGAAAGACGCTTGGTTGCGGCGGCCACCTTAAAGAGCTGAGAAGAATTGAAAGCAGCGGCTTTACAATCAAAGAGGCTGTAACCTTATCAGAACTTGAAGAACTTACTTTATCCGGAAAATTATCAAAACGCATGATAAGCATGGCGAACGCCTTGCGCAGTATGCCTGAATATATTGTCAATAAAGCTTTGACTGAAAAGATAAAACATGGCATCATGATAACGAAAAATGATGTTATGCCGGAACAGGCAGAAAGCCCGGAAGGTTTTATCAAGATTGTTGATACAAATAACAACCTTCTTGCTGTATTAAATTCTAAAAAAGAAAGTAGCAAATATGATTACTG
>DAOVDN010000058.1 GCA_030669465.1 Desulfobacterales bacterium
GGACTCATTGAAGCAAAGAATATCTTGCAAAAGATAGATGGAATAAAGATAGTCTTTTTTTCAAAAACCGATGTTGTGCGCCACAGATTGGTTCAAGAGATTATCGAAGCATATGAGGATCTGGATGCAAAGAAGGCAAAACAGAAAAAACAAAAAATCAATCCACAAGCTCTTTGACAGCAAGCTCCCTGGTTCCAAAAAGTATGTCCGATGGGGCCTGCTGGCAGGTGTTACAATAATTTTTACCCTTATCCTTTATCCGAGTCTTGCTGTCACAAAACATTCCTATAAGATAGGTGATGTTGTTGAAAGAGATGTCAAGGCGCCGAAAGACTTTTTTATAGAGGATAAAAATGCAACAAAAATAAACCGCAGGCAGGCTGTGGAAGAACTTTTGACTGTTTACGATCATGATGCAACCCTTTCGTCGACATTAAGCCAACACGTAAAACAGGCCTTTGATGGTCTCAGAGCGGTTTTCGAATCTGAAAAACCGAAGACCTCTTCAACCGGAACTGTTGAGAAAAATACTTCTGTGCACGACCGGATTTGGCAGATGAAGGAAAACTTTGAGGAAAGAATCGGCATTACCATCAGCAAAGGCGCTTACAGGATCCTTGAAAAGGAAGAATTTTCAAATGATATCGCAAATCTTATATGCGGGATTTTAACGAAGATATTAGAAAATGGCGTGGTTGCAAACAAAGAGATCCTGCTTAGAGAAAACGATAAAGGGATATTTTTAATAGATCTTGAAACAAAATCAGAACGGGTTGTCCATAACCTGAGACAATTTTACGGTCTTGATCAGGCCAAAACCATGGTCAGAATCATAGGTCAACCCATCCTTAAAGACCTGAACTATACCCCGCGAAACCTGATTGTAGATTTTGTTCAAAGCCTCATACAGCCCAATATAACATTAAACAGAAATGAAACAGAAGAACGGAAAAAAAGAGCCTTAGCTGAAATCAAACCTGTTCTTTACAAGATAAAGGCAGGCGAGATGCTCTTGCGCGAAGGTGAAAGAGTTAGAGAAGTCCAGCTTTTAAAACTGCAAACTTTGCAGGCTCAAACAAAAAAGGGGCAAATATTAGAAAGCAGTATCGGGGCTGTAATGATAATTCTCTTTCTTCTTATTACAACATATATTCTCCACATAAATCACCAAGGCCAATTTGCACGCAACCACGACAAAAATCTGCTCTTTATAGCCGTCATACTGGTAACATTTTTATTGATTGCCGGAATATCGGCATCATTTTCCGAAACCCTTACCCAAAACACATCTTTCTCCATATCTCCTTCATCACTGCTTTTTAGTATTCCCATAGCTTCCGGCGCCATGACCATATGCTTGTTTATGGGCCTTGAAATCGCCATTCCCTTTGCCGTTGTGATTGCGGCCTGCACAGCCGTCATATTTCAAAGCAGATTTGAAATTTTCATCTACTTCCTGCTTAACAGCACAATGGCTGCCTACTGGATTCAGGATTGCAGAGAACGCAAAGTATTTATAAAGGCAGGCGTAAAACTTGGATTGTTGAACGTGCTGCTTGCAACCTCAATCAATTTTTATATGGCGGACTTTTCAGGTTTTAAACTCTTGTGGGGCTGGGCCTTTGCTTTTATGGGAGGCATTGGAACGGGTATAGTCACAGCCGGTATTGCCCCAATTGTGGAAATCGCCTTTAATTACACCACATACATCAAGCTCCTTGAACTTGCGAGCCTTGATCAACCTATCCTCCGCAGACTTATGATAGAAGCTCCCGGAAGTTATCATCATTCTGTAATTACAGGTTCCATGGTTGAAGCTGCCGCATCTGAAATAGGCGCCAATCCCCTGCTTGCAAAAGTATGCGGATATTATCACGATATCGGAAAAATCAAAAAGCCGCTATATTTTATTGAAAACCAGACAAACGGCAAAAACAAGCACGGTAAGCTTGCACCTTCCATGTCAAGCCTCATCCTGATAGCTCACATAAAGGATGGTGTTGAGATAGCCAGGGAGAATAAATTGGGCCAGGCCATAATCGACACCATAAGACAACACCACGGAACAAGTCTTATCAGCTTCTTTTATGAAAAAGCAAAGAAACTTAAAGGAGAAGGTGCAGTAAATATCGATAACTTCAGATACCCGGGTCCCAAGCCCCAGACCAGAGAGGCCGGCCTTGTCATGCTGGCGGACGTGGTTGAAGCAGCATCAAGAACCCTTGACAACCCTACACCATCCAGAATTCAGGGGCTTGTACAGAATCTTATAAACAAGATTTTTTCTGATGGCCAGCTCGACGATTGTGAGCTAACCTTAAAAGATCTGCATAAGATAGCAAAAAGCTTCAACAAAACATTAAACGGAATATACCATTACCGAATAGAATATCCGGAGAAACTCGTCCTGGTTAACGGAAAGGAAAAAAATGGGAGTCCTGATAGACAACAGACAAAGCAGGCAGAAGCTATCTCTAAAAAAAATAGAGCAAATAGCTCAGGCCATCTTAAACGCCTTGGACTGTCCTGATGGAGAACTTTCCATTCTGATCGTTGATGATCCCGAGATAGAAGCACTAAACAAAGAATATCTCAATCGATGCGGCCCTACAAATGTTATTTCCTTTCCAATGCAAGAGGGTAAATTTTCAAATATAACGCCGCATCTGCTCGGTGATGTGGTTATTTCTGTTGAAACTGCTCAGAAAGAGGGAAAAATAGCAGGAATCAGCACGGAAGAGCGTTTTACACAACTTCTGGTACATGGAATTCTTCATCTTTTTGGTTATGATCATGAAAAGAGCAAGAGAGAAGCCGATGAGATGGAAAAGAAGAGCAATGAACTGTTAAGAGACCTTCGGGCGAGCTGGTAAGCTGATGAGCTGATGAGCTGATGAGCTGATGAGCTGATGAGCTGATGAGCAATGAGCTGATGACAAATGACAAATGACCAATGACCAAAGTTAAGGAGGTTTTACAATGGCTGGACTAGCTGTAAACGTTGATCATGTTGCGACTTTAAGAGAAGCCAGAAAAGCCTGTTATCCTGATCCTGTGGCAGCAGCAGTGCTGGCGGAATTGGCAGGAGCGGATGGTATTGTGGTTCACCTGCGTGGAGATAGACGTCACATCCAGGACCGTGATGTCAGGATTCTGCGAAAGATTGTTCAGACCAGGCTTATCCTGGAAATGGCTTCAACCTCTGAACTGCTTGGAATTGCTCTTGATATAAAACCTGATCTTGCAACCCTGGTACCTGAAAAGCGGGAAGAACTTACAACTGAAGGCGGGCTGGATCTTATAGTGCACAAAAATGCTGTTGCCGAAACTGTCGGTACACTGCAAAACAGCGGCATTCCTGTAAGTATCTTCATCGATCCGGACCCTGAGCAGATAAAGCTGGCATACCAGATAAATGCAGACATGGTTGAAATTCATACAGGGATATTCTGTGATGCAACAACATCTAAAAAGAGAGAGATAGCTTTTTCTAAAATTGTAGATGCCGCCAAACTTGCCCACAAACTGAAACTGGGCGTCAATGCCGGTCATGGTCTGTGCTACAAAACAATAAAGACCTTTAAGGGATTGTATGAAATCGATGAGTTCAGCATCGGTCACAGTATAATTTCAAGAGCCGTGCTTGTAGGTATGGAAAGAGCTGTTAAGGAAATGCTGGCGCTCATCAAGGAGCTTTAGCGAACATGTATCTTGTAACTGCAAGCGAAATGCAGGAGATGGATCGTAAGACCATTGAGTCATTTGGTATTCCCGGCAGAGTTCTTATGGAAAATGCGGGCCGGGGGGCAACACGAATTTTATTCAAAAGATTCAGCGGGCTTTCCGACAAAAATGTTGGCGTGATAGCAGGACGCGGGAACAATGGTGGAGACGGTTTTGTTATTGCCCGTTATCTTGCTCAAAAAGGTATTAGGGTAAGCGTATATCTTCTTGCAACAAGCAGTCTGGTTAAGGGTGATGCCGCCGCAAACCTCAAACTCCTAGTCCCTCTGAATGTTCCTGTAATTGAAATGCCTGATCAAAATCTTTTTCTCAAAAATAAAGCCTCTATGCTCAATCAGGACATCTGGGTAGATGCCATACTCGGAACCGGACTTAAATCGGATGTAAAAGGATATTTCAAGGAAATAATAGAGTTTATTAACAGTTTAAACAGACCGGTCTTTGCTGTGGATATACCTTCGGGCCTGAATTCAGACACAGGCCAGCCGTGTGGTGCATCTATCCGCGCACATACCACTGCAACCTTTGCGTTTGCAAAAATAGGCCATCTTCTCTTTCCCGGTGCGGATTATACAGGGAATCTTGAAATAATAGACATAGGCATACCGCCCTATATTGCGGAAAGAGTAGGACCTTTTCAATACCTTCTGGCGTCGGATCTGGTTCGCACAAGTTTTCAGCCAAGGCCTTCTGATGCCCACAAGGGCAATGCAGGTCATCTCTTGGTAATTGCGGGTTCCACCGGCAAAACAGGCGCAGCGGCAATGACGGCCATGTCGGCCATGCGAGCTGGAGCCGGACTCGTTAGTCTGGGAATACCAAAAAGTTTGAACTCTGTTTTAGAAGCCCTCTGTTTAGAAGCAATGACATGTCCACTTCCGGAAACCCGTGACGGTATGCTTGACGAATCATCCTTTGATATGATTATGGAGCTTCTTGCCGGCAAGAAGTGCCTCGCCATAGGCCCGGGTCTTGGAACAAGCGTTAAAACAAAAAATCTCGTTTGCCGGATCATCCAGGAATGTATGATACCAATTGTGATTGATGCAGATGGATTAAACAGCCTGGCCGGAAATACAGAGATTTTGCAAAACCTCAAAGCCCCAGTCATATTGACCCCACATCCCGGGGAAATGGCAAGACTCATCGATACAACTGCCGGTTATGTCCAGAAGGATCGAATAAATTGTGCCCGTGATTTTGCTTTAAAATTCAATGTTCATCTGGCGCTAAAAGGCGCAAGGACGGTAATTGCTCACCCTGACGGCAGAGTCTTTATCAACCCGACCGGCAACCCGGGAATGGCATCCGGCGGCATGGGAGATGTGCTGACCGGAATCATAGCAGGCCTGGTTGCCCAGGGTTACTCTCCTGAATCAGCCACACATGCGGGCGTTTACCTGCACGGAGCTGCCGCTGATGCAATTGCAAAAAAAATCGGCCCCTTTGGTTTTCTCGCAACTGAAGTTATGAAAGCAATACCTGAACAGATTGGTAAGCTGTTGAGCTGTTGAGCTGTTGAGCTGTTGAGCTGATGAGCTGTTGAGCTGTTGAGCTGATGAGCTTACCAGCTTAACAGCTTAACAGCTCGCACCGAAGGTGCGCTAACTTGAGGAACTCGAAAAAGTGTAAACCGAAAAACAAGGATGTCCAACAAACTTCTTTTTTATGATCAGCAAGCAAATTCAAATAATAACTCATTCTCTTGAAGAGACTCAGGCATTAGGGCAAAAGATAGGCGCATGGCTTGGGGCCGGAGCTGTTTTAGCCTTAACCGGCGACCTTGGAAGCGGGAAGACCTCATTTGTTCAGGGACTTGCAAAAGGACTCGATGTTCCGGCTGATTATTATATAACAAGCCCTACTTACACTTTGATAAATGAATATCCGGGGAGATGCCATCTCTTTCATGTTGATCTTTATCGTATTGAAGATACTGTTGATTTCGATGACATCGGTCTATATGAAATACTGGATAGCAATGGCGTTGTAGTTATTGAATGGGCCGACAGGCTCCATAAAGATCTTCTATCCGAACATGTTGCCATACATATTGAGATACTGGATGATGAATCACGAAAAATCCGTATAACCGCCTATGGACTTGAAGGAGTCAATGTGATAGAAAAGCTTGAAAAATAGATCCAGGATAACATTTTAGCCTTTTGAAAAAGACTCTGACAGGATAACAGGATATACAAGATTCTGTTTCAAGTGCAACAGACAAAGCTATCAGGTAAATCATAAAGAAGAATCACAACACAATAATGAAATTGTTGGTGGATTTATTGCTGATATCGTAGTAAAAGTTCAGATGGTAAATTATCTTGTTGCCACAGGAAAACCTGTAGGTTTAATTAGTGATTTTGGTAAACGGAAAGTTGAAATCACGCGCAGCGCAGGCGCTTGCGCCGCGTGAACGCAAAGCAAAGGATTTAACTGCGGATTAACAGGATAAGTTTAGATGATTTTAATCCTGAATATCCTGTCAATCCTGTCAAAATTTTTTTTCAAACAACTAAATTGGTACGTTTTCACATGTCATAACAAATTCAGATTACGAGTGACGGAGCGCTTCCACCGGGACCAGCTTGGACGTTTTCCATGCAGGATAAATTGAAATCAAGACGCTTGAAATCAATACCACCAGGGAACTCGATAAAACGTGATCGGTTACCAGAACCGGGTAGATTGTGTCACTCATAAAAAAAGAGGCCATGGCCTCTTTCACTGCCGCGCTGATCGGGATCCCGATTCTTGAAAACATCGAGGTCACAAAGACGCCGAAACCGGTTCCCGCAAGCATGCCTATCAGACCTCACAGGAAAGATTCAATTCCTACAATTGTGGCCAATTGGTAGCCCTTGGTCCCAAGGGCCATCATCACTCCAAATTCTCTGGTTCGTTCCAGGAGCGACATCAAAATAGTGTTGAGAATTCCGGCTACAATCACGACAAGAACAATAAGAAGAAAGACAT
>DAOVDN010000088.1 GCA_030669465.1 Desulfobacterales bacterium
AGCAAAAACATGCGCCGTTCAAAGATAATTATTCCTGATACAGCGCACGGTACAAACCCCGCCAGTGCGGCATTGTGCGGTTACAAATCCGTACCTGTAAAATCCAATGAACAGGGGATTCTTTCTCCCGAGGCCGTCGCCAGGGTAATGGATGAAGATACGGCCGGAATCATAGTGACCAATCCCAACACTCTCGGTCTTTTTGAAGAGAATATCAAGGAAATAGCCGAGATCGTCCACTCAAAAGACGGGCTGGTCTATTGTGACGGTGCAAACATGAATGCTGTCATGGGCATCGTTCAGATGGGAAAAATCGGGGTTGACATGATGCATCTGAACCTCCACAAGACCTTCTCGACCCCACATGGAGGGGGCGGGCCTGGTTCCGGTCCGGTCTGTGTCAAAAAACATCTTGAACCATTTCTCCCTGTTCCGCGCGTGGTCAAAGAAAACGGCGGATATATTCTTTCCGAAGACTTCCCTGAATCTGTCGGTAAGCTGCAAGCCTTTTATGGAAATTTCAGTGTCATGGTAAAGACTTACAGTTATATCAGGAGCATGGGGGCGGATAACCTGAAAAAGGCAAGCCGGCTCGCCGTATTAAATGCCAATTACATCAAGGAGATGTTAAAAGAGATATTTCATCTTCCTTATGATAGGCCATGCATGCACGAGTGCGTCTTTTCCGATAAATTTCAAAATGCCTATAAGATTACAACCATGAATATGGCCAAACGCCTCATGGATTACGGTTTTCATCCACCCACCATCTATTTTCCGCTGGTTGTACATGGCGCTATCATGATCGAACCGACCGAGACAGAGTCAAAAGAGGATATAGACCTTTTTATTGAAGCATTAAAAGCCATAGCAGATGAAGCAAAAGAAAATCCTGAACTTTTGCGAAAAGCGCCAGGGCGTTGCAAGGTAAAGAGACTGGATGAGACAACTGCGGCAAGACGGCCGTGTCTTGCAGGATGAGTTAATCATTTACGTTCCTTAATCAGCGTCTTGGCTATTTCGATGTCGTAGGCCTGGTTCGGATCAAAGTTATTGGATCTGTACATGCCGGCGGCCTTTTTGATCGCTCCATAGGGCACCCATCCGTGTTCTTCCCAGAGATCAGGATCATCTGCATTCCAGAGCCTGAACCAGGTGTTGCCGTCCAGTTCACGTACATACATGCGGATCTGTTTGTTTTGGGGAAAGGGATAATAATACAGACCTCTTTCATCTTTCATAAGTTTTTTTTGCTCCTTTTTTTACCAAACCATCAATTCTTGAATTCATGCGGAAAGAGAGTTCTGTCAACAAGTTCGCATAAGATATGCCCCAGGGTGATATGTGTCTCCTGAATCCTTGCCGTTACTTCTGATTCAACACAAAATACCATATTGGCAGAGTCTGCCAATCTGCCACCGCGGCCGGTCATACCGATTGTAAATGTCCCGATATCTTTTGCTGCATTTACAGCTTTTATCACATTGTTTGAGTTGCCGCTGGTGCTGATACCTATGGCAATATCGTCCTTTTTGCCAAGGGCCTTGATTTGCTTGGCAAATATTTCATCAAAGTGATAATCATTTCCTATGCTTGTTATTATAGATGTATCGGTCGTTAAAGCAATGGCGGCAAGAGGCGGCCGCTGGATTTGAAACCGGTTTACGAATTCTGCTGCAATATGCTGGGCATCTGCAGCACTGCCGCCGTTGCCGAAAATAAGAATTTTGTGACCGGAAGCTATGCATGTGGCGAGCATATCAGCCCCTCTTTGAATGAGATCGATGTTTGTTTTTACGAACTTCTCTTTAACCTCAATGCTTTCTTTAAGAATGTCAAGAATAATGTTTTTCATATATTGCGTGTTTCCTATAATCAGTTTTGCAATCTCCTTGAACACGGACAAACAAGTTTGTCTATGCCACCCCAATCTCCAATCTCCAATCAACAATCAACAATCAACAATCAACAATCAACAATCCCCTAGTTATGACCTAATTTTTTTGCCTTTTCAAACTCTTTTAAAGCATCATCGGGCCGGTTCTGCTTAAGATAAAGCCTGCCGAGTCTCTGCCTGAAAAGACCGTTCTCCGGTGAAATTTCTATGCTTTGTTCACAGAACATCACAGCAATTTCAGGATTTTCACCCTGAACGTCGAAGAGAAGTCCAAGGGCCGAGAGCGAGGCAGCATCATTTGGATTCAGCTTTATTGCATTTTTATACCCCCTGACCGCCTCATCTGTCATGTCGACAGCAGCATAGCATTCACCAAGGCAACGGAAGGCAGGTCCTGAATCCGGTTTGATCCTGACTGCTTTTTCAAGGAGTTCTTTCCCTTTTTCAGGTCTTTCCATCTCCATATAAAGCCTGCCGGTTTGAAACACTACCTCAAATACATCTTTTTCCAGGCTATCTGCTTTAAGGAAGCGTTCAAGGGCTCTATCTTTGTTACCCATCAACTTGTTTGCAAGGCCTGAGTTGTATAAGGCCATGATCTCTTTTGGGTCAAGCTGTATGGCTGTTTCAAACTCTTCTATCGCTTCTTCAAAGGAGCCCAAAACTCCGTAACAGACGCCAAGACTATTGTGGACATTTACGTTTGATGGATCGAGCATGAGAGCTGTTTTAAATTCTCTGACAGCCTCTTTGATATTTCCTCTCTGGTACAACTGGTCGCCACTGATATTTAAGCTCACAGCGTCAAAGCAAACAGCGCTGTCAGGGCCGAAGAATGCGGCATGATCAAGCGCTTTACGGGCGTTATCAAGGATCCGGCTCTTTCTGAAGTTGATAGTCGGATATGAGGCTATTCCTATGGTAACTGTTTCATTTCGGTATATTGCAAGATTTTTTTGGATTTTTTTAGCTAGCTTAAGACAAGGATCTCCATTTTTTTCAGAAATAAAGCATCCGAACATATCGCAATCAAGCAGTCCCCACATTCTGTTTTCGATCTTGCATATAGCATCAATACTTTTGGCAACATCAGTCAGTATATCTGCCGCATGATCGCTTTCCGTTACTTCATCTTTATGGCTGAAATTGTCAATCCGGATAACCATTGCTCCAAATTTCGATGAAGAACCAAGCCGGGCCATGGCATGGTCAATGAAAGTTTTTCCGGCAAGAATATCCGGGAACTCGTTTGACAGTCTATCCAGACCAACTGTTAACTCGTTTTTATCATCTTTGACTTTTGAATCTGTTTCACATAACAGAAATTCATCGGTAGAAGTGCGGCAGCGAAATAATTCCTGGCGGCTTTGTGTCATGATCAGACCCTTTTCAGCGTATTGTAGTGTGTGATAAGTGAGTAATAGTGATAAGACTTTGCTTTTTCAAGAAAAATAATATAGAAAAAGAATGGTTGGGTGTCAAATACAAAAGACATATTACAGCAATTCTCGGCAAACCGATTTATATAAACAATTACCAGAAATTTGAAAACCGGCTTTTAGTTACAGTCGCTATGGAGCAAGCCGACCGTGTCGGCGGAAAAAACGGCAACACGGTTGCCTTGCTCCAGAATATGGACTGTCCGGACGTAGATAAAAAAATGAGTTTTCAAATTTCTGACTATAGAATATTCCGGACGGCAGAATTCTTTACAAAAAAGAGATTGACTTTATATAGCGCTAAGACTACTCAATTCAGTTTTAGTTCATCCGAAGATTTCGGCCTCTGGGGTTAAGAAACTACTCAAAATTAATCACGAAATCACGAAAGAGCGAAAACACGAAATAAGACCTGGAAATCAAGTTAGCGCCTTTTGGGTGGACTTTTTTGACAGGATTAACGGGATTTACCTGATTTCTTTCTTTTCTTACATCCTGATTATCTTGTATATCCTGTCAAAGAAATGGACATTCCTATGATTAAACTTAACTTTAATAAGATGGGTGGCCTTGTGCCCACTATAGTTCAGGATTATAAAACAGGTGAGGTTTTAATGCTTGCGTTTATGAATGAAGAGGCATGGGAGGCGACTCTTTCTACGGGCAAGGCCACGTATTATAGTCGCAGCCGGCAAGAGCTCTGGGTAAAGGGCGAGACTTCCGGAAACATGCAGCTTGTAAAAGAAATCAGAATTGACTGTGATGATGATACTCTGCTTTTGAAGGTTGAGCAGATCGGCGGCGCGGCATGTCACACCGGATATAGAAGCTGTTTTTATAAGAAAGTTGAAGACGGGTCGATCAAGGTTGTTGGAAAACCTCTGTTTGATCCTGATGAGGTATATAAAAAATGAAAAAAAAATTAAAACTGGGAATTCCCAAGGGAAGCCTGCAAAACGCTACAATTGCTCTGTTCAAGCGTTCAGGATGGAAGATTAATGTCAACGGAAGAAGCTATTTCCCCGAGATTAACGATGATACAATAGAGTGCGCAATATGCAGGGCCCAGGAAATGTCCTGTTATGTAGAGAGCGGCACCCTCGATGCCGGGCTTACAGGAAAGGACTGGATAGCTGAAAACAACTCTGATGTTCATGTGATAACCGATCTTGTTTATTCCAAGGTGAGCGCTCGGCCTGCGCGATGGGTTCTAGCTGTTCCATACGATTCACCCGTCAGGAAACTTGAGGATCTCCAGGGGAAGAAAATAGCAACAGAGCTGGTCGAATTTACAAAGAAATACTTTTCAGAGCGTGGAATCGATGTAAAGGTTGAGTTTTCATGGGGCGCAACCGAAGCAAAGGTTGTTTCAGGACTTGCGGATGCTATTGTTGAGGTTACAGAGACCGGCAGCACGATAAAAGCCCACGGTCTTCAAATTATCCATGAATTGATGCAGACCAATACCCAGCTTATCGCAAACCACGATGCCTGGAAGAATCCGGAAAAAAGAGAAAAGCTCGAGCAGATAGCGCTTTTGCTCAAAGGTGCTCTTTTAGGTGAAAAACTGGTCGGCCTTAAGATGAATGTTCCTGATACACGCCTTGAAAAGATTGTATCCCTGCTTCCAAGTCTCAATGCTCCGACTGTTTCCCCTCTTTACCAGTCAAAATGGTTTTCAGTAGAAACAGTCGTAAGTTCTAATACCGTAAGGGATCTTATCCCAGAACTACTTAAGCATGGCGCAGAAGGTATAATAGAATATCCTCTTAACAAGGTGGTATGAATATAAGTGCCTTTTACTGTTAATCAAAGACGTAGCTGTCAAGCTAAAAGGCTATGAACGTCGAACATCGAACATCCAACATCGAATTTTGAATAAAGTATTCTGCCAATTTATAAACTGGCGGAGCGAAGCGATTTCATCATTCGATGTTCAATGTTCGATGTTCGATGTTGGACGTTCATCTTTTAAGGTTCAAGGTTAGAAAGCGATGGAAATTGAACATAAGGCAACCAACCTTGAACCTTGAACCCTGAATTTTATCTATGGAGGCAGCATGTCTGAGCTTAACAAGAAAATCGGTTTTATTGGGGCCGGTAATATGGGAGAAGCCTTTGTCGGGGCTATTATAAAATCTAATATATTAACTCCGTCAATGATATATGTCGGCGATATAAATGAAGAGCGTCTGAGTGTTTTGCGCTCATCTTACGGCATATCCGTTTTAAACGATAATCTTAAACTCTTTTCAATATGTGATATCATTGTGCTTGCTGTAAAACCGCAGCATATAGACCAGGTGCTCTCTCAAATTGCAGAGCAAAAGGACTATAAAATTCATAACAAAAAGCTGATTGTTTCCATTGCAGCAGGAATCCCTTTGCGAAAAATTGAAGATATTCTTTATACACCGCTTGATGAAAAATCCAGGATTAAGCTCCCTGTAATTCGGGTGATGCCGAATACACCGGCTCTTGTTTTAGCCGGCATGGCAGGAATGAGCGCAAACAGACATGCTTCAGATGATGATATCAAAA
>DAOVDN010000162.1 GCA_030669465.1 Desulfobacterales bacterium
GTTTTCAAATTTCTGGTGTTACGAATTACCACTATTATTGTTGCGTTATCTTCGGATAAAATCACTTGCTTTTTTCCACAAATTCAATCCGGACACCCATGCTTTCCATTTTTCGATTTCCAGTGATACGTAATTGTCAAAAATAGCCGTATCTCTTGGCCAAATGCGGAAGCCGGAAAACGGCCTGTCTATTGCCTGCCCGGCTGTCACTTCAGCGCCGTACTCCATCTCTTCTATAGCTGCAATGATCATGAAATGCAGCCTGTTTAAAATATTTACCTCACTTGCCCCCGCGTCCATGTCAAGTGAAAGCAGATTCAGATGGGGAAACATTTCTTTGAGTTTTTTCTCCATGCCTCTTCCGGTAATATGATTTGAAATACAACCGAACGGCTGAAGACAGACGATATTGCCAACCCCTTCATTAAGCATGGCAATCATCTCGGCAGTCAAAAGCCATCCCTCGCCGAACTGGTTGGCCAGGCTGACCACATCTCCCGTGATTTCAGCCAGATCTTTCAGGTTAAAAGGCTTTCTGTAAAAACGAAATTGCTGCATGACCCTTTCTATCTGAAAAAGATGATATCTTGTATAGATATAGAGCAGCTTATGTTTGAGGCTGTCAACAATAGAATGTTTAAAAAATGTCCTTTGATCAAAATCTTCATTAACAAACCTCTGGGCAAAAAAGTTCTGCAAACAGGGAAGCGCCACTTCCACCCCCTGGTCAGAGAGCCACCCTATGATGTTTCCATTGGAAAAAAAGTTATATTTTACAAATATCTCGCCCACTACTCCTATTTTGGGAACAGGCCGATCTGAGACTTTAACGTTATTAAAGTCTGTTACCGCCTTTTCCAGCAGGTTAAGAAGGTAATGATAATCCGCCCTCTCAATACCCGTCTCCATTTCTGAAAGATATTTGGCATGTAAAGCCTTTGAGGCGCCCCGGCTCTTCTCCCTCACTACCGTAGCCATGTACATCTGAGCTAAAGGGTCACCAAAAATAATACCCAGAGCCATTCTCTTAACCAGTTCCTTTTTGTCAATAATAAATCCAGGCTGAGGATTTATATCCTCAGGTGAAAGCGCAACCACCGGAATATCGTCCAGCCCGGCGCCGGCCAGTCCTTTCCTGATAAGCGAAACATAAGATGACGCCCTGCATTGACCGCCCGTCTGTGTTAAAACTATTGATGTTTTCTTCGGATCATACCGGCCGGATTGAAATGCCTTGATTATATCCCCTGCAACAAGAACGGCCGGATAGCACATATCATTATTGATATTCTTAAGACCTAATTCCACGGAGGCCTTATCCTGGGGCGGTAACACATCGAGGCGGTAGCCCAAAGGCCTGAAAGCCGCGGGAAGGAGCGAAGAATAGAATGGAGAAAAATAAGGAGCGATAAGGGTTCTCTCCCTGTCTTCCGGCATGAAGACACGGTTTGTCTTCTTTTCCCTGTGTTTTACGCGCCTGCGTCTGCCCGCATTTTCTCTCACCGCTTCCAGCATGGAACGCAGTCTGATCCTGACAGCGCCCAGATTTGATATTTCATCCATCTTGATCGACGTGTAAATCTTTCCGGATTTTCTGAGGATATCTCTGATTTCATCTGCCGATACAGCATCAAGACCACAGCCGAAAGAAATAAGGTGGACCAGTTCGGCCCGATGATTTTTGCCGACCCAGCCGGCCGCGGCATAGAGCCTGTTGGCGTATGTCCACTGAGTAAGGACTTCGACATCGGCGAGGGACTGATCTTTATCTGCCGGAACAGCATCTTCGCTTATAACATCGACCCCCATGCTGGTCAGGAGATCCGGAATGCCGTGGTTGATAAGCGGGTCTATATGATAAGGCCGGCCTGCCAGGACAAGGACTATCCGGCCTTTGTTTTCGGCCTCATTTATTAGAGAGGCAGCCCTCGCCCTCAGTTCTTTCTTGAATTCCTTTTGAGCGGCCAGTCCCTGTTCCACGCCCTTTACAACAGTCCGGTAGTCAATGCCGAATTGCCTGAAAAAAATGTAAAGCTGCTTTTTTAACAACTCGCTGTCCCGAAAGCTGACAGCCGGATTATCAAGAGGTATCCCGTATTTTCCTTCCGGGTCAATTGCGCTTTTCACCACATCCGGATATCCGGTAACAACAGGGCAGTTGAAACTGTTCAGGACATCGCTGTATTCTTTTCTTTCATGAACCACAATCGGATAAAAGATTCTGTCTACTCCCCCAAAAGAATCAGAGTGGTCCAGAAGATCAAAAATATGTCCATGCGCAAGTTTGGCGGGAAAACAGATATTCTCCGACATTATTGTTGACGCTCCTTTTTCAAAGAGCTTGAAATTAGATGGAGAGGAAAGAACAACCTTAAAACCGCATGCAGTCAAAAAGGCAGACCAGAAAGGAAAGTTTTCATACATATTCAGACAGCGCGGGATGCCAAAGGTAAGGATCGGGTCGCCTTCAGGTTCGATTTGACGATTAAACAGGAGTTTTAATTTTTTTGCAATTAGATTCTCGCCCTTATCTTTTGTTTCGTGGCTGTTACTGAAATACCGCTCACACCGGTTGCCTGTAAAAAACCGTTTTCCATTGGCAAATGTAAGCTTCATAACCGCGCACCTGTTCTCACATCCGCCGCACTCTATTTCCTTTTTGGTAAAATCGACCCTTATCCCGGAAGCATTTTCAAAAGCCGCAAATCCCTTTGATTCATCAGGCCTCGCGCTATGGTTATTAAGAGCTGTGAGAGCTGCTCCGTATGCTCCCATCAACTCCGGAATATCAGGGCGGACAACCTCTTTGTTGAGCAGAAGTTCAAACGCGCGCAATACAGCGGGATTGCAAAAGGTTCCTCCCTGGGCAACAATCCTGTTTCCTAAAACATCAACATCTCTTAGTTTGAGAACCTTGTAAATAGAATTTTTAATTACCGAATAAGCAAGTCCCGCCGAAATGTCAGAAACTGTCGCGCCCTCGCGCAGAGCCTGCTTGACCTTTGAGTTCATAAAAACAGTGCACCTGGTTCCCAGATCAAACGGTCTGTTCTTTTCACAGGCTATTTTCGCAAAATCCGCAACACTGTATCCCAGGGAAGAGGCAAACGTCTCGATAAAGGAGCCGCATCCGGATGAACACGCTTCATTGACCTGGATATCCGATACAGCATGGTCGCGGATATAGATTGCCTTCATGTCCTGGCCGCCGATGTCTAAAATAAACGAAACATCATTGTCAAAGCACCTGGCCGCCCGGTAGTGCGCCATGGTTTCCACCACGCCGTCATCCAGGCCAAAGGCAGCCTTGATCAGGTCTTCACCGTAACCGGTTGCGGCTGTCCTGATAATACGCGGCAGGAAACCGGCATCAATGAATTTTTTTCTGAATTCAGACAATCCCTCTTTTACCGCCTGGATAGGATTGCCGTTATTGGGCTGGTAATAACCGGTAACAAATCTTTCCCTGTCATCAGCAAGAACAAGCTTTGTAGTAGTAGAGCCGGAATCTATACCCAGGAAAAGGTCTTTGTCTTTTACCTGGTCCAGACTGACCCTGGGCACCAGATCCTTAAGATGCTTTTCCTGCCACGATTCAAATTCCACTCTGCTTTCAAAGAGGGGTGGAAGCCTTTTGGAATCCTTGTCTCTCTTCCCGA
>DAOVDN010000077.1 GCA_030669465.1 Desulfobacterales bacterium
TATAGAATTCTCCGCAGTACCTGTTCTGCTCCCGGTTGCAAGAATTCTGTCTTGATATACTATTACACATCCCACAGGGAATTCGCCTGCATATAGAGCTTTTTTTGCCCGGCCCAGCGCCTCTTCCATGAATTTCTCATAATCCATTATGTTTTTCTCTATGAAAGTAGCCATCTGTGCAGTTAAGAAACCGCTCAAAATTAATCACGAAAGTACGAAAACACGAAATAAGACCTGAAATTAAGTTTCCAACATTGTTTTTCGTGTTTTCAATCTTTCGTGCTTTCGTGATGGTTCTTTTTTTGTTTCCCTATATGCTGTCATTGCAAAAAACATGATCCATCAACTTCAAAAGCATGGACAATCCTGGATTCCATTTCAGCCTGCTTTGTCGAAATAGGATCAAAATGCTTATTTGCAATTCTTTCAATGATCTCTTGTCTGGAAGGTATAGATTCAAGGCCAATGGCTATTACCTTGCCTGTTGAACCGTCCAGAATTTCAGCATCTTCGCCGTTTGTTACAACAACAACCGGTACCTGGTAACCGGCTACAAGTCTCGATGCAGCCAGCGCGCTGCGATGCCTGGTTATTATGGAGCCGGGACCATATTTTATTATCATGCAGACCCTGCCGTATAGGGTAACAACAAAATCAACCTTTACAATAGCGCTTTTATTGCCGGCTCTCACAAGAAGTTCGTGACTGGATTTGATCTCATTTTTAAGATATCCTTTGTTTTTTACAAGCAAATGAGCTAATTTTTGTTTGTAACGTTCATCATGGGTATCTTTTATGGTTTTTCCGGTGATAAAATCGACAAGTTCTCCGAGTATAAGATGATGCTCACCCATTTTTTTATCGTTTCGGGTTTTGATGGTTTTCAGGATGCAAATACTTCTTTACAATTAAATGTGTCTGTGAATAAATTCAAGTCAGAATTTGTAAGTATATATTTCAATATATTAAATCAATCAAACAATTAAATCAACAAGCCTATGCTTATCCGTGAAGAATTTGAAAAACGCGAAAAAAGTTTTATGTCTCCTTTTGGATGCTTAAGCTCTGAATCACGTGGACGTATGAAAGAGGAGAAACCCTGTCCCGTCCGTACGGCGTTTCAGCAGGATAAGGATCGAATTGTATATTCCAATGCTTTTAGACGGTTAAAACACAAGACACAGGTCTTTTTAACACCTTTGTGCGATGAATACAGAACCCGTCTTACCCATACACTGGAGGTCGCTCAGATATCAAGAACAATAGCGCGCGCCATGTTCCTTAATGAAGATCTGGCTGAAGCCATTGCCCTTGGTCATGACCTTGGGCATACACCATTCGGTCATAGTGGTGAGGTTGTTCTTCAGGAGATATATTCCAGGAGTTTCTCACATCCAAAACAGAGCCTGCGTGTGGTCGATGTATTGGAAAATAACGGCAAGGGGCTTAATCTTACTTATGAGGTTCGTGATGGAATTTTAAAACACTCCAAGGGATATGGAAAGATTTTTTCCGATGATCCTGAGGAGCAGGCATGTACTATTGAGGGGAGGATAGTGCGGCTTGCCGATATTATGGCATACGTGAACCATGATCTGGACGATGCAATACGGAGCGGCGTTATAATTAAGAATCAAATTCCTGAATCATGCTCAGCAATTCTTGGACGCAATCATTGGGAACGCGCTACTACTATGATAAAGGATCTTATCTTTTCAAGCAAACTTTCTGATGACGAACAGTGCCTACGCATAAGCGATGAAGTATATTCTGCTATGATCACATTGAGGGAATTTCTTTATGAAAATGTATATCGTTCACCAATAGTGCATAAAGAATTTGTAAAGGCAAAAAAAGTTCTGTCCGAACTTTATACCTATTTTTTAAATGACAACGAGATGCTCAAAAAAGAACTTGTAAATATGGAGATTGCAGAAAATATCCATAATATGCGATCCAATAAGAGGCTGGTTTGTGATTTCATTGCCAGCATGACAGACAGATATGCTCTGAATCTTTACACAGAAATCTTTTTCCCGTCACCAGTTGTTTGAGTGGTATTCTGATGTCTTTGCAGCTTGAAAAACTTAGATCGCAGCATGACAAGAATTCACCTTTTTTAAAGAGGTTAAGGACAATTTTTGCGGCAATGGAGCGCAAATATAAAGAGGCTGCCGATTATTATGGTTTTGATTGTAAAGGGTGCAAAGATAATTGCTGTTTTACCCATTTCTATCATCATACGCTTTTGGAATACCTTTATATCCTTGAAGGATACAATACACTTGAGCATGGAAAACAGATCGAGATAAAGAAGAGAGCGTTGGAGGTATGCGCGAAAACTGTTGAGGCTGATAAAAAAGGATCGACTGTGCGACTGATGTGTCCGCTTAATTTTGACGGTTTGTGTCTACTATATGCTTACCGTCCCATGATATGCAGACTGCACGGCATACCTCATGAATTTCAAAGGCCCGGCCAGGGTGTCATATACAGCCCTGGGTGCGAGGCTTTTAGCAAGCAATGTAAAGGAAAAGCCTATTTCAGGTTTGATCGGACTCCTTTTTACATTGAAATGGCCGGACTGGAAAAGGAGCTGAAAGAGGCCACCGGCATTACACAAAAGTTTAAAATGACTATAGCGCAGATGCTGACAATCCCTAAATCCCTAAATTGCAATCATGAAATACGTTGATATAGACAATGTTGACAAATTACCCGGCAGAAGGCTTGAAGATAACGACACTTTTTCATTTCATTGCCACCAGGGGCTTTCCTGCTTTAACCTATGCTGCAGGAATCTCAATCTTTTTTTGTATCCGTATGATGTTATCAGGCTCAAAAAGCGTCTCGGTATTACTTCAGACCAGTTCATTGATAAATATGTAGATGTTGTTTTGCGACGTTCGAGTTTTTTTCCGGAAGTACTCCTGCGGATGTCGGAGAATAAAGAGAGGACCTGTCCTTTTTTGACTGAATCAGGCTGCTCGGTCTATCCGGACCGTCCTGATACCTGCCGCACGTTTCCTGTGGAACAGGGAATCCTGTATGATGCTAAAAGAAAAAAGAAAGTCCTGATCCATTTTTTCAGACCTCCTGATTTCTGCCTTGGCTGGCACGAAAGCAAAGAGTGGACAACACATACATGGTCAAAAGATCAACACGCTGTTTTATATAATAAAATGACTCTCCAATGGGCAGAGTTAAAGGGTTTGTTTCAGACCGATCCATGGGGTAAGGAAGGGCCGGACGGACCCAGGGGGAAGATGGCTTTTATGGCCACATACAACATGGACCGGTTTCGCGATTTTCTGTTTAACAGCAGTTTCTTGAAGAGATACAAAGTAAAATCAGCAATCCTCAAGAAGGTCAGGACAGATGACGTGGAGTTGATGAAGCTTGGTTTTGAATGGGTAAAATTTTATATTTGGGGAATTAAAACCAAATGCTTAGGGATGAGGACGTAATACTACAACACTCCTTTCGGCATGGGCGCTACCTTTTCGCCGCCGATTATATAGCCCCCGTCAAGCCGCAGCACGCTTCCTGTCATAAATGGCGCATCCTTAATTATAAAGCTTACAGCCTTAACCACATCCTCAATAGCGCCTGTTCGTTTAAGGAGGGTATGGTCAATGATAGATTGTCTCTGCTCTTTGGTCAGCAATCCCCAGCCCCTGGTTTTTTCCCCATGTCTGGTTTCAACGATGCCTAACATGATTTCATTTACACGCACCTCTGGTGCGCCAATGCGGGCCCATGTTTCAGTCAGGAGCGATACCCCGCGGTTTGCCGCTGCATAGCCGTCGTTGAAGATGTAGCTGGCAGGTCCTGTTCTTCCGACAATTCCGGCAATAGAAGAAAAGTTTATTACAATACCGTCTCCTGATGCCTTAAGATATGGCAGGGCTGAATCAAAGACCCACCATTTTGCGCGAAGGGTGGTAGCCATCTCAATGTCCCACTGTTCTTGCACATAGGGTCCATGCACTACAGGCCATCCCCCGCGTTCTATGTTATTAATTAGAATATCAAGGCGGCCGAAATGATCTGCAACTTTTTTGATAAGCCCGGGAATTTTTTCAGTCTCAAGCAGGTTTGTCCTTATAATAAGATACTCCCGGCCTGTCCCGGCAAAATCCTGATTCATCTCATCAAGATTTTCTTCCCAGTCAAAATAGTTTAAGGCAACTTTTACTCCCTCATCTGCAAGAGCAAGCCCAATTCCCTTTCCTATGCCTTTTATGGCTCCAAGTACCAGAGCTACTTTATTTTTAAGTTTCATAGCGCTAATCGTCTATATATTTGTATCACGTTTTTGTGAAAACTCATTATTCCAGCTACTTAGCACGTGATACTGGATACTGGATACTGGATACTGGATGAAATAAGGAATTCTTTTCCCTTCTACTTCAATCAGCAAAAGAGAGCAAAGAACGGTTTGATGATGTTGCCGGGCAGGATAGACTGAAAGTTCTTTATCCAGTATCCAGCATCCAGTATCCAGCATCCAGCATCCAGTATCCAGCATCCAGTATCCAGTATCCAGTATCCAATATCCAGCATCCAGCATCACTTCGTTTCAAGCAATGGATTACTATTTTCCCCAACTCGTCGGTTTGAGGCGTAGCTTCGCTAGATTTATTTTGTTCCAAAAAGTGTCTCTTTTGCCCATTTAAGCCCGAGTTTTAAAAGTGCGACATCATCATTCTTCACAGCATCCAGAGTGTCAGAGCTCAGATTAAGGCCATCTAATATTCCTTTATCAAATATGTGGGATTTAAATGCATCAAGATCATAACATGCCATGTGAAAAATATGCCTTGATTTAATATCCAGCCGGCCCGGCATAAGGCGGTTTTTGAGACTGATGATTTCCATGAGCATATCGTTCATTTCATTATAAATTGCAATGCCTTGATCTTCTATCCATTTTTGGACTGTCCAGGTCTGTTCCCGGTTGAACCCAAGGCAATGAGGTTCCCTTAATAACATGTACTGTTCTGTAATTACGCCTCTTTCTCTGGATCGTGATACAACACGGGCAAGAGGGTATGTGCGGCATGATGACGGGCGGTCTTCATAAACAATGCATCCCGAGGGTGTAACGAAGGGGCATTTTAATTCAGCAGCATGATCGGCTTTTAATGTAATAACGGGGAGACCGGATTTGGGGCCTGTGTGTTGAGTGGTATAGCGCTCCAGAAAAATGCCGGACGGCATGCCAAGGCGGTTTTTAAGACGGAGTATATCATAAGGGGTTAGAAACTGGTTAAGGTCTCTGCAGCATTCATTGAAACACGGAACGCTCTTTGAACATGAAAACTTGAATGTATCGTTTAGTGAAACTGGTATAATGTTGTTATCATCCATAAAAAATCATTTCCTCATTTCCTCAATCCCATCCACAGATTACGCAGATTTCCGCAGATTATTTAAAATCTTGTTTATCCATCCCAACCATCCTAATCATTCCAACCATCCTAATCATTCCAGCATTCCAGTATCCCAGCATTCAATCCCTCAATCCCCCAATTCCTTTTAGCATGTCAATATAAAAATACATATCTTTCAGAGCAACCGAACATATTCTATTTCGAATTTGGCGAAAAAGAAGCATTTTTTATGAAGAACCGGCATGTTTAATAATACCATATATAGTGTTAGATCATGCTTAACTATCCAGATATTGTCACTAATAGATATAGTATTGTTACTGTCCGCATATTTTGAATTTGTTTAGCCAAAAGTTCTTGACAATCAAAATGTTGGGTGATAATAACTATCCCGGTTTGTATATAACTTATCCTTTTGATTTTAAAGGATATTTTTTTGTATTTTGCGCTATGTTTTGTGCTATGTTTAAAATTTAAAAATCGGCCAAAGAGGTGTTTTTTAGGCCACTATTTTATGAAGGGAGGTGCACAGGAAACCTAAATTTGTATCGAAAATGGAATTGGCGGTAAACAAAAATACTTACAAAGCAAAATTAGGAGGTATAATTAATGCCAAGTTTTGTAATTTCAGAGAAATGTGACGGCTGCAAAGGCGGGGAGAAGACAGCATGTATGTACATTTGTCCCAACGACCTGATGGTTCTGGACCCTAACGA
>DAOVDN010000178.1 GCA_030669465.1 Desulfobacterales bacterium
ACAACTCCTTTGCCGCTAAACCTTCCGGAAAGTGGTATTAAATCGACATCATAGCTTATTTCTGATAACCGGTATCCATTCAGTGCCAGTGATTTGCTGCACGTCATCGCTTCATCCATCTTTTCTTCCATATCATTTGAAAAGTAATCCGAAAGCCTCTTCCCGATCTCAATACTCTTGCCGTTTTTTGATAAGGATTGCGCCTGCCGGTTGATCAGCACAATCATCCCTTCGACGCTGACGCCGATGAGCGGAACAGGCAGGTCTTCCAGGATGGCACGTGAAAGCTCCAGAGCCTGATTCTGAATTTCAAGCTCCTTTGTTCTTTCTTGAATCAGCACCTCCAGATTTTCATTTATGCTTTTCAGCTCTTCATTCTGTTCCAGAACCTTTTCATGGAGCATCTTATTGGCCTGAATAAGGTCGTATTGTTCCAGGGCCTTGCCGATCTCCAGCTTTAAATTCTGGTCATTCCATGGCTTCAGGAAGAATTTATAGATATTTCCCTTATTGATCGATTCGGTGATTGAATCTACTTCCGTATAGCCTGTAAGGATAATCCTGATCACATCAGGATATTTTTCTTTTACTTCTGCCAGGAATTCCGTGCCGCTCATCTGTGGCATCCTCTGGTCGGAGAGCACCAGATGTACATCATTTTCTTTAAGAATCTTCAGTGCCTCTACGCCGCTTGAAGCTGTCAACAGCCTGTAGCCTTCCTTTCGGAGCAATCGTCTTATAGAATGCAGTATATTCTCCTCGTCATCCACACACAAGACTGTATGCTGGTTGTCGTTCATTTTAAATCTCCCTGGTTTGGTCGAGTAGTCGACCAATTACTCTTCACAGATGTTGAAAAATTGACAGGCTGATTCGATTTCCTTTGACACTTCAGGAAACCAATCCGACACAGTCTCTAATTGAGGCTTCATTGCACTTGCCGCATCAGGATAAATTAAAGAAAAATCAAGCTTGCTTTTCGAATCAGACATCAAACTGTTTGCTATGATATCGGCTACATGCACGGTCATCAACAGATTAAAGTCATTGGCGTTTTTACTTAACACATGATGATATCGAATAACATCAACCAGAGACTCGGGAAGCTGCCATTTTTTGGCCAGATATCCCCCGATCCTGGCATGGGTGATCGGAATTTCCTTTTTTTCAGCATCATAAAAAGATAGACCATTCTCCCTGGCCGATATCCACACTTTTTTGAAAAGGTCCTGGAAATGCTGGAAAAGAACGATCTTTCCAATATCATGCAAGAGCCCTCCCGTAAAAAAATCATCAAGAGGCTGAAGACGGGTCTTTTCGGCAAGATACCTGCTGATTACAGCCACTGCTACTGAATGGTTCCAGAATTTCGTGATATCAAAACCCTCTAAAGATTCTTTATCACCTGAAAAAGCATCGATAATCGAAATAGAAACCACGGCGTTTCTGACTGTGTTGAATCCCAATAAAACCACGGCATGGGAAACACTGCTGATCTTGGACCGAAAGCCGAAAAAGGCCGAGTTAACCAGCTTTAATATCCTGGGGACCATTGCCTGATCCTTTTCTATTGTTTGAGCCAGTTTTTTGATGGACGTATCGTAATCCCGGAGCATCTTGTTTACTTCCATGGCAATGGAGGGCAATGTAGGAAGATCATCGATACGATCAAGCTTTTTCAATATTGTTTTTGAATCCATGCTCGTTTCTCGTTTCTCGTTTCTGGTTACTGGTTTCTGGTTGCTCGTTTCTGGTTGCTCGTTTCTCGTTTCTCGTTGCTGGTTGCTGGTTGCTGGAAAAACGAGTAACGAGTAACGAGCAACGAGAACTTTAGGCACTTTAGTGCACTATATTAATCCGATCGTCTATAAGCTTGTTTTCTCCAAGTTTTTGGATATGACTGACTAACAATTTCTTAACTTTCATACCCCTGGCAAGTAAAAGCCTGCCGTCTTTTAAACGAATATCTCGTGCCAAGACCATGCCTTCTTTCACCTTTTCATAACTAATCCACAAATCCTGCTTTTTCTCTTCTTTGTTTTCTTTTTCAGATGATTTTGCTTCTCCTGCTTTTTTTAGCAATTTTGTTACAACACCAATATCATATTTCTGGTAGGCGCCAAGCAGAATGATCTTTGATGCGACCTCTTCGATCATTTCTTCAGGTTCTGTAACATTAAAATTCCTGATTGCCGGACCAAAATATTTTCTTGCTTTGTCAAAAATATATTTCATATCCTTCGGCCACATGTATATTATGTTGCAATAATCCGCTACAGCTCCTATGATACGCGACCCCAAAGGAATTTCGTCTTCTTTCAACCCATCAGGAAAACCGCTGCCATCAAAGTTTTCATGGTGATAAAGAACGATTTCGGCTACCTTGTCCAATCTTTCCACAGTTTCGAGACAGATCGAAGCAATAGCAGGATGCTGGCGGTACATCTTTAATTCCACCCCGCCCATACCTTCCTCATCCTTTAATAATGTCTTTTTGGATAATCCCAGCATGCCGATATCATGTATCATGCCGGCTATTTCAATTTGATCGAGCTCTTCACTGTCCAGCCCGTATTCTTCGGCAACCTCTCTTGCAAGTTGCGCCACATGTTTCATATATCTTCCCAGTTCGGGATTCAGAGTCTCAATCAATGAAGATAGCAATCGAATCGTATCTAAAAAACTCTCTTCCAGTTTTTTGTTGGCTTCTTTTAATTCTATATTTTTTTGCCTGATTTCCAGGGTTCTTTCGCTTACCTTTTTCTCAAGATTTTTGTTGAGCGCATTGAGTTCTCTGTTTTGCGTGCCCGTAAGCTCTAAAAGTCTCCGGTTTTCCAGCACCAGTTCATATCGCTCAAGCGACTGTCGAACCTGAACCAGCAGCTCATCATCATTCCATGGTTTAGTCAGATACCTGTGAATTTCTCCTTTGTTGACGGCATCAACAACGGCATCCATATCGGAATAACCGGTCAGAAGATACCTGCC
>DAOVDN010000114.1 GCA_030669465.1 Desulfobacterales bacterium
GCTTGTTAATTGCAAAACAACCATTTCCCAAAATTTTATCACTGGCTCGACTTTTTTGTTTTCGAGATTTATCAGGATTTCGAGTATATGGCGTAAAGGTGAGAATTGCTCAAGTTTGTATCTGGTTTCAAATACAGATGGTATTCTGTAGGCTACCAATACTCTTAAAAAACATTCTTGCTGTGCGGGTATTGTATTGGCATTGATAAGATTGATTCCGCTTGGAGTCACTTCATATGGTATCCCCGAAAAGCCAGGATGTTCTTTGATGAAATCTTTGTATTTCGGATCTATCCCCTTTTGGTGTCCTCTGGTGAGATGTTGAACCACGAAACCTAACTGAGCAAGGGCACTTCTCCATTTTCTTCCTAAATCGCTAAAGTCCTGTGAATAGTCCTGGTCAATTCGTTCAGCTTTTAAGATTTCTTTTTCATGAAGTAATCTTGCAAATCCACTTTCTCTGTCTTTTCCTATCAGATTGCCATGATATTCTGAATGCACCAAAGCAATTAAAGCGTCTCTTAAACGGTAAGGGGTTCTGACTGTTGTGTTTCCTATGTGCCAGGAATTTGCCATAGTCAAAAACCTACAAACAGGTATTCTTGTACCTTGTTATTATTGTCGTTTATTTTATGTCCATGGTTTCCTGCGCTGTATCGATAGTCTATTGAAACAACTTCGACCTGGCTTTTATATTTTGCCATGAGGTTTGTTAGTTCTTCCTGATTCGGTAAGGAATTCGATGAATAGGAAACGATTTGAATACTGTCTTTAAATTTCCGAAACAGTTTGTCAAACGCATCATGTGCTCCTGTCCTCGAATTAAAGGGGGTGGGATAGCTTTTGAATTTTCGGGTTTTTGTATGCCATTGCATTTCCACACCTTTCCAGTTACACACCAATCCTTCAACAAAATGATACCGCCTGACATATTCATTATCGGAATATGGGCTATAATAAGGCGGATCAATATAGACCAAATCCGGCTTTAACCGGATGGTCATGGCGTCTCCACGCCTGGTATTATTTTTCTTGCTGTTATCGAAAACAGCCTGATTTATACACTTAACGGCTTTTAAAAAGTGTTCTTTCAGAGATAACTGGAGGTCTTTCCGTCCATCGTCATACCTATATCCGGTATAGGTAAAGATGCCCCTGGGTCGTTTTTTCAGGCAGGCACGTATAAGAGCGGACGTGGCTATTGACCTTTTGGTTTTATTTTTCAGCCTTTTTATGTTTGCTCTGATTTGGTCAATAAATGCGTTTTCTTCATCGGTAAAATAGAGTCCTTGAAAGGTCCGGCTTACAAAATTATCTGTTTTTGTAGATGGAGACAACAGAAATTCGATTTCGCCTTTGTCAAGTGTTTCGGTGTTATTGGCTATCGTGGATTCTGCAAATGTGGCACACATAGCCATGTAATCGTTGCTTATAACCTGTTTGTTGAACGATTTGAACATATATCCAACAACACCGCTTCCGCTAAATATATCAAGTACGGTTTCAAATTCAAATTGTGATGCTACGTTCCATATATGCTCTAAAAGGGATTGCTTGCTCCCCATAAAACGTGTAGAAGGATATCTTTTTACCTGCTTTGGTAATTTAGGTAGAACAGAGCTTATGAGAAAATACCGACGTGGAGGAATATAGATTACAACATCCTCCCCTTTACGTTTATTGCCTTTTTTATTTATATTCCTGCGAGTTTGAATAACTTCGATTTCAAAACCGTTGTACAGATCATAAACCATTGGATGGTTAGAATTCGTCAATAAAACGTAACATCCAAGTTCATGCAGTCGTTTTACTTCATCTGCAAGTTCAACGTGATCTTCCTCATAGAATTGCTCTTTGGTATAGCGTTTGAAATCAGAGTATTCTGAAATAGGTAGGTAAGGCGGATCGAGATAAATATAATCCCCCGGTTGCGCATGGTCTTTTAGAACATCTTTATAATCTCCCTGTATGATGGTAGCATTTTTTAAGGCCTTGGATGCGCTTTTTAAGCCGTCAGGGTCACATATGCAGGGATTTTTATAATATCCGTACGGCACGTTAAAAATACCTTTTCGATTTACACGGTAAAGACCGTTAAAACAAAGGCGATTTAGATATATGGTTCTTGCGGCGGCTTCAACCGGAGGGAGTTTTTTAAAATCCAATTGCCGGATATTATAATATTCTTCTTTATCTGTCCTAAATTCGTAAAGTTTTTGTATGAGACTATCAACATTTCTCGAGATTATGCGATAGAGGTTTATAAGTTCCGGATTGGATTCTGAAATAATGGCATTATCAGGCTGTAGTGCAAAAAATAAGGCTCCGCCGCCAAAGAATGGTTCTATATATCGATTAAAATTTTTTGGGGTTTTAGGTAAGAATATGGCTAATAATTGTTGTTTTCCCCCTGCCCATTTCAGAATCGGGCGGGGCGATGGAAAAATTGAAGCTTTTGATTTTAATTCCATAGTGATCTATATCTTTTATTTATACAGAATTGCAGCGTCTACGCCCGAAGGGGCACGGTTTTATGGCACGTTTAACTAAAACCTTTTACCTTCTCCTATTTCCTGGCGGCTTCTTCTGTTGTGCGGCGGCCAACTTTGGAAATATGCCCTTTAGACCATTTTTGTTGATGTTCTTGTTCTCTTCATTCTAAGTCATTAGTTATGCTACCATGGATAATTTTGTTTCCGATTTTATAAAGGTATTTGCAAGTATCCCTTGGCTTTCCCATAACCTCCTCCTGTGTTTTTCTATGTGTTTGAGATTCTTATATAATTAAAGAGACTCTCAACATTGTTTAAGCTCTTGATTCAACTGATTCAATTGAATCATAAGAAAACCACTTTGTCAAGAAAAAATGTAAAAAATTGGAGATTAAATTTCTGGGAGGAGGATGTTGATCTGGGCGCCCGGGAAAGGTGTTAAATTGGATTCTCTCACTTTTCCCCATGCCCATTCAGGGATGATGGAAAGCTTTGCGGTTCCTGATCGAATGGAGAGCTTCCCGTTCCATTGATTGACAAATCGCCTGACAGCAGCCAAACCATGCCCTCTTCCTTCATCTTCATATCGTGATGCGCCGTGAAGAAGGGCTTTTTCTATGGAATGGAGATCGCTTTTTAATGAAAACCGTCCTGACAGGGATTTTCTGAAGCCTATTCCTGTGTCCATAACAGCGATCTTGACTACATTTTTTCCCATATTCTGAAAATGGTATTTCTGTATCCCTACAAATCCCTTGGTTTCACTATGTTCAATGATATTCTGACATACCTCTGACAGGGATACTATGAAGCCGTTTATTGCCCTTTCGTCATACTGGAGGTGCCTTGTGAGTATCGCATTGGCCCGGTCTTTCACTTTCCCCACTATAAAATGAATGTCATCTGATTTCTCTATCGGCGTAATCTCTAACAAAACATCAGAACCAGGACTTCTCAGGTATTTATCTGATAACTGGGATTTGAAAGGCTCAACCCTGAAACATGTATGAGCAAACCTAAAAAAGTCCATTCTCTCTAAGTACTTAAGCACCTCTTCAGATTCAGGGAGATAAAGGACTTTTTCATTAACATCTGGTTTAAAAACTCTCCCCATCTCAAGAAGTCCGACCATTCCATAAGGGTCAATAAAGGACACCTCCTGAAGTTTAATTACTGATAATC
Source organism: Desulfobacterales bacterium (assembly GCA_030669465.1). Next base: position 3,675 of record DAOVDN010000114.1, read on the forward strand.
TTTCAAAGTAGTGGAGAACCTGTTCAAAGGTCTCTTCTGTTATCTGCTTCATTAGCTTAAAGGTACTTACGGTGGCATATATAGATACCACCCTCCATCTGTATTTTTTCCTTTGCCCATGGGTTTCACCCGCTGTGTGGCGGTCTCAACCCATCCCACATTTTTTTACATAGCTTCCCGATTACCATTATCTAATGTGTAACTTGTGTCAACTGAATTTAAGGGCATCTCCATCCACGAGAACCAAACAATTCAATTGACATAGAATCAATCCCCATTTAAGGTACATATCCTATCTGAGTCCCTGCCTTGAACAGGATGCGCGAAATATCCTGAATATAGTAGGAAATCTCAGAGGATTTGATGGTTTTTCAAGGACTGTTGCGGTCCAGACAGGGCAGAACCTTCTTTTGGGGCCGTATTGCAATAACTTCAGCAAGCCTTTAAGAAACCATATGGTGACGAAAGTTTTGTTTCAGGGTATGTTGCATCCATAACAATCCATGCTTATAGTTTACCCAACAAAGTCTCAGCGATCCAGAGGAGTGTTAGTGATCAATTTGTCTCGTCAAACCATTTAATCATCGGACAGATTTATGGCACGATCGTCAAATGCAAAATATATCTTCCTTTTCCTTGGCCTTGTTTCATTCCTGCTATTTTATTTAGTTTCCACACAGGCAGAACGCCCCTTTCCCAAACCAAAGGGCCCGGTCAATGATTTCGCCAATGTTATTCCCTCGGCCTATGAGCAAAAGATGACCGCCATTACGACGGAGTTGTATAGGAAGACAGGGACAGCGGTAGTAATTGTTACCATGCCGGATATTGGAGGGGCGGAGTATAACGATTATGCCAACCGTCTATACAGCGCATGGGGAATCGGGAAAAAGGGCGAGGACAAAGGGGTTCTGATCTTTGTGACCGTCAAGGAAAGAAAGATGCGCATAGAGACTGGGTATGGCGTGGAAGGCATTTTGCCCGACGGCCTGGTGGGCGAGATCCGCGACAGCTATATTGTACCCTATCTAAAACAGAATAAATACGGGGAAGGCTTGCTTAATGGCACCCTTGCCGTTGCGCAGATCATTTCCAAACATTCGGACATCAAGCTGACCGGTCAAATGCCAGTGAAAGCCCCTGCTAAGAAAAGTCGCTCCGGCCTTGGCTTTCTTCCGATTATACTTCTGGTTGTCTTTCTCATGTTTTCATCCAGGCGCCGGGGCGGATCATGGCTTTTTTTTCTGCCTTTGCTC
>DAOVDN010000103.1 GCA_030669465.1 Desulfobacterales bacterium
TGAAGTGGGATCTATTCCAGGGATAAGAACATCTTCACCGGTGGCAATAAGAGGCCGATCAAGTACACCTGTGCTGTTTGCCCCGGGAGTAATCCAGTAGTTATTACGATCACTTTTGTACAGACCTCCCCACTGTATCCCCAAATCCCTGGCTGTTTGCCTGGTGGTTTCAACGATATGTGCCTCTATCAGGATTTGACGGGTAGGTCTGTCCAGTTCTTCAATCAGAGGAATCATCCTCTCAATATCGCTTCGGATCGCCTGGATGATGAGTGAGTTGGTGTGACTATCCACCATGACCGATCCACGCGCTTTTCCCTCTGCTTTTTCTGTAAGAAATTTTTCGAGATTCCCCTTAAGGTTGTTTGCATCCGGAAAATTGACTTTAATCACCTTGGTCAAAAGGGGTTCCACCATCTCCAGCTCTCTTTTCCGGGACTCGCGCATCAGGTCTTGCTCCATATCTTCTATTGACATGATACGCATCACATCCCCTTCCCAGGCATAGGTAAGCCCATGCGTGCGCAGGATACCGCAAAACACCTGATCCCAGGAAGCCTTCTTTATATTTATATTGACTTTGGCTATGACTTTCTCGCTGATAATAATATTCTGATTGGCTGCCCGGGCCAAGGCGCGAAGAAGCACGGCCAAGTCGACATTGTGCATCTTCATAGATATCTTTTTGGTTGGAAGAGGCTTTTCAGGTTCAGCGACTCTCTCCTGACCCGGTGCCTCTTCCCCTGTTTTGCCCGGCAGTTTAATCGCGCGTCTTCTTGCCGCAGGAGAATACCCCTTTGAATTTTCAGCCCTTGCTTTCCACTTCTCAAAGAAAGGATCTCTTTTTTCACTCTTTTTACCAGCACAGCCGGCAACAATAGTGATAATTAAAATAGAAAAAACAAACCCGAGCGCTATTTTATAAAAATGATGATTTTTCCTCATATGTAACTCTATTCTACTCAGTTTTGTTGTAATGGTTCAGCCACTAAGACAGCAAAAGCTGAAAGCTCAAAGCTCAAAGCTGAAAGCTGAAAGCTGAAAGCAACCAGTAACCAGTAACCTACTCGACTACTCGACCATTTCTCCACTTGACCAATTCCCTGCTCGACCATTTACAAACTATTGCGTTTTGCCCAATGAAGGGATATTAACTTCTTCCAATGGAAGGCTGATCGTATTTTTACCACCTATCAGCTCAAGCACTACCCGGGTCGGAGAAATACTACCGACAATATATCCACCACCATTGACTATCATTTCGCCTGCTTTATATTCTATGCCATTAATGACGGCCAGCTTCTTATCAGCCATCTCTAAATATCCTGAATAAGTAAAGCTCACTTCCTCGGCTGATACCTCAGCTTGATCGCTCTCCGGCTTGAATTTCAGAGGCAGTCCGGGTTTTAGAAAAGGATCTCTTTTCCATTCGGCCTCGGCCCGTTCTATGATAAGGGCTTCGGTCTTTGTCAAGACCGCTTTATTCACCTCTTCGATAACATCGGCCGTGAGTTTTTTCAAATCGGTCAATTCCTCTTCCGTCTCAATATGAACACGTTTCGGAGTATCCACTAAAAAGTTGTATGCAGCATATCCGGCAGCAAGTATCACAAGACAGAATATAATTTTTTCTCGTGCTGACATATGGAACCGATTCAATCTAAACTAAGAGCGAGCCATATTTTCACCCTCAATTCCTTCCCTTTCATTGTTCTTTTAATATGAACTCTTTCTATGTGTTCCAGGTAAGGAACCCTTCCAAGCTCGATCAAAAATTTGCGAAAATCAAAAAAATCCCCTTTTACAAAAGCGTTGACCAGTAAAAGTCCGGAATCACGGTCCAGAGACATGACATCCGGAATGATAGATACAGCCTCCAGGTTGCATTTTTTGGCTATTTCAGCGAATCTCACCGGAATCTCTTCTATTTTATCTTTGGAGAGTCTGATCTTGATTGGAAAGGTCAAAACTTCCGGGCCGCTAACCCGCATCTTGTTCAACAGATCACTGTACACGGGAAGAACCACCTTCTGCCCCTCTATCTGGTAGCGGATCGCTTTGATTTCCCTGTCCTTAATTTCAGAAAACTTCCTGGATGAATAGATTCCTATAGCAATAAAAATCAAAACACCCGCCCCGAAGATCAAAAAATAGATCGATCCCCTTCTCGGCAATTTTATAAGTTGCTTTAGCTCCATTCTTAAACCAGTTTTAATTCTATAGTGAAGTGAAGCACATCTCCTTCTTCTCCGTATGATCCGATGGCGCCTTTCTTAACCGCAGGAGCGCTGAAGATGGGTGAGCCTTCCAGTCTCATCACATATCCCACTAAAGAGGTTTCAAACATCTCACTTTTTCCAAGTATAATGCCATCCACCACCAATCTTTTTTCGGCATCCCCGCTTTTGTTTGCCGAAACGCTTCCCAGATCAGCCGTTATGTTAAGCAAACGGATATTCGAGGGACTCATGGCCGATAGCTCGCCAATGGCAGCAATTACCAGTAATTTCTCGCTATATTCCTTCAGGCTCTGATGTTTCTTCTTGAGTCTGGCCGCCATCTGCAAGATCGAGTCCTTATTCACACGTGGACCATATTGATCCAACTGCTGATTAAGCCGGGCTAATTCTGCTTTCTTCTGCTCACCGGAACTCACCAGCCACCAAAAAGATCCAACAGAAATAGATATAATCAGCATGAAAGCCACAAAAATGCACTGTTTTATACGGGTAATACTTGCATGCTTTTTCTTGTCTTTGTGTGTAAAAATAAAATTAGGAGTACGGATATTGTCGGACAAAGCCATACCCACGGCCAGAACAAACGGAGCCCTGTTGAAAACTGACTCCGGAGGAGTCATAGCGCCTAAAAAAGAAGTTTTGGCAGGGTCGAAGGGATCATTGGTCTCCATGTCGATTCCCAGTTTCTCACCAATATAATCAATTAATGGCCCGTAAAAATGAACCCCTCCGGAGTTGTAAATCTTGCCCACACTTTCAACTTTAAAGGTTGTAGTGTAATACTCAAATGTCCTTTCCACCTGTCTGACCAATCTGCCAACAGCAGGACTGATCATCTCCAGTATTTCCTCTTTTTTGAGCTGAAAGCCGATATCTTCTTCGGTCAGAGGAGGAGAATCAGGGTTGAGGCTGAAAAGCACCTTTCGAGCCTGCCCAATATCCATGGTAGCTCCTGCATCAAAACCCCCTGCAAGAGGTCTTTCTTTCTCCCCAGTTAATTCTCCAGTTAATTCTAAAGAAAATTCTTTCTTGCTCTCATTAAATCTTTCCATAAGAGACTCAATCATACTGTTCACCCCGGTCTTGATGCCGCGGGTCATGACAAGATTTCCATTGAGAAAGATATCAATACGCGACCAGTCGTGGGCAATATGAAGATTTGTGACTGTTTGATCAGAGGCCGGCATCCAGCCGCTTTTTAATAGGTTTTGAATTGCAAATGGAGCAATTGAGATGCCGGCAAGAGGAAAGCCGATCCTTAAAAAAAGATTTTTTGTTTCCTCTACTTCCTGTTTGGGAGCGGTATAAGCTATAACTACTATCTTGGCGACACCTTTTTCGATAACTTCATCCTGCACTCTAAAATCAAATATGGTTTCTTTTTCATCAAAACCTGCTTCTCTTTTAAGTTTCCAATAAACTGTCTTTTCAATCTGCTTTTTCGCTACCTTAGGTATCAGAAAATACCGTACTTCAGCCCGGACAGCCGACATGATACTCCATATTTTGAGCTCTTTCGAAGGACCGCAAAATTTGGTCAGAGCTGATTTCAGGAAATCGTCGAACTCAGGAGTCTCCTCAGACAGGTCGAAATTAAATGGCACACGCTTGAAATCCAGCAATTGCCATTTTTGGCCGGAAAGCTGTTTGATCTTGACCAGCCTGAGATCGGTGTAGCCGATATCGACCCCTACCGTAATTGGTTCTTTGGAAGGAATAATGTTGGCTAAATAAGATTTAAAGCCACTGGTGATCGGAGAGAGAGTAGAAACAGCCGGGGTCTTAGGCGCTGGATCATTGCCGCGAATTGCCTCAAGCAACTTTTCGGTAGAAGATATTTCATCATTTTGCGACAGCATGGTAATATCTCAAAAACCCCTTGATATCAATTGCTTGTAAAAACATTAACTTGTTATTCAACTCATAAATAGTATGATTTGTCAAGGATTAATGACTCATAAACCTTTTGACAGCGCCGGCTGAATCCAGCATAAGGCTGAGCAGGGCTGGTATCAGGAATATAGTAAAAACCGTTGAAACCAGAAGGCCTCCTGCTACTACGCTTCCGAGTCCCCGGTAAAACTCAGAACCGGCGCCCGGAAACAGCACAAGGGGAAACATTGCAAATACGGTAGTAATACTGCTCATGTATATCGGTCTTATACGTGTACGCACAGATTCTGCAATTGCATCGCGTGACGCCATATTTCCTTCCCGAATATTATTTAAGGTTTGATGGACAATGAGGATAGCATTGTTGACTACAACACCGACCAGAATTACAAAACCGAGCATTGTAATGATGTCAAGCGGTTGATAGGTGATAAAAAGATTCACCAGGAAGATGCCTGCAAATCCGCCGGCTGCTGCCAGAGGCACACTGAACATAATGATAAAAGGATAGAAAAAATTTTCAAACAGAGCCGACATAAGCAGGTAGCTGATAACTATCGCCAGGATAAAGTTCCACATAAGGGCCTCTCTTGTACGTGTTAAATCATCAGCAGTACCTCCGAGTTCAATACTATACAGGTTGGAAAGCGCACCGCCTGCCTTGATCGGCCCGACAACCTTTTCCCTCACAGTCTCCATGGCTGTCTCCAGCGGAATCTCCCTCGGGGGTATAACCATGATTGTTATAGCCCGCTGTGAGTCTATATGGTTAATCCGGACAGGCCCTTCTTCAAGACATATATCGGCAAGAGATCCCATAATTACCTTTTTTCCGGTAGGAGCAATTACCGGTAAGCCGGCAATGTCTTGAATATATCCGAGCTTTCCATCTTTGTTTTTTACAACCAGGTCTATCTCATCACCGTAAAGACGGTAATTGCTAGCTTTGGCTCCATCCACGAGCACATCTAAAGTTAAGCCAAGATCATAGGTAGTCATTCCGATACGTGTTAGCCGGTCCCGGTTCGGGACAAGGCGCATCTCAGGATTTCCAAGGTCAAGACCTGGTATTGGGCGTATCTGTGCGCCAGGCAGTACCTGGGCCACGCTCTCAAATATCTGTCTTCCAAGGCTTATCAGCTGAGAAAGGTCAGGACCTTTTATCTCTATTTCAATAGATCTCCCCTTGCCTATGCCGCGTGAAAACAGGCCGGGTTGCTGAACGATT
>DAOVDN010000083.1 GCA_030669465.1 Desulfobacterales bacterium
GTCTTCATTTAATATTTTTTGTGAGCACGAAGCTTATATAAAACATAAAGTATAAGGATTTAGATTTGGATTAACAGGAAAAGTTTCGATAATTTAAATCCTGAATATCTTGTAAATCCTGTCCAAAAAAATAATATTTAAAAGCGCTAAAGTGTTACGATTTTTTCAGATACTTATAAAACTCCATAAAATTGCTGCTGCAATTGCTGAACCGATAACGCCCGATATGTTTGGCGCCATGGCATGCATCAAAAGAAAGTTTGTAGGGTCCTCAGTCTGACCGACCACCTGAACCACGCGGGCAGAATTAGGAACAGCCGATACACCTGCGGCGCCTATAAGCGGGTTTATCTTTTGACGCAGAAAAAGATTCATGAATTTTGCAAAGATAACGCCCGATGCTGTTGCCACAGCAAAGGATGCAGCACCAAGGGTAAAAATACCTATGGACTTACCAGTCAAAAAAACATCGCCCTGTGTGCTCGCGCCGACAGCTACACCCAGCAATATAGTTACTGTATCGATAATAGAAGAGCGAGCTGCCCTGGCAAGACGTTCCGCTACTATACTTTCCTTTAAAAGGTTCCCAAAAAAGAGCATGCCAAGAAGAGGGAGCGCACCCGGAGCTATGAAGCAGCAGAGTAAAAATCCGACGATGGGAAAAATCAGCTTTTCTCTCTTTGAAACCTCACGAGGTTCTTCCATCTTTATAAGCCGTTCCCTGCTGGAGGTGAGCAGTCTCATGATGGGCGGTTGAATTACAGGAACCAGGGCCATGTATGAATAAGCGGCAATCGCAATAGGACCTATCAATCGCGGAGCGAGTTTGGCTGTAAGAAAAATAGCTGTCGGCCCGTCGGCCCCTCCGATAATACCTATTGATGCAGCTTCATTTGGAGCAAAGCCAAGTGCAAGAGCGCCTAAAAAAGTTGCAAAAATTCCAATCTGGGCCGCAGCTCCCAATAGCATCAATGATGGACGTGCAAGCATTGCAGAAAAATCAGTAAGGGCTCCGACGCCTAAAAAGATCAAAGGTGGATAAATATCATGGATGACGCCGTAATACATGTAATTCAAAAAACTGCCCTTTTCATAGATTCCAAGCCCAAAATCCCTGATCACAGGAATATTGCCCATCAATATACCAAAACCGATCGGCACCAGAAGAAGCGGTTCATAATGTTTTGCTATTCCTAGATAAATAAGCACGATGCCCACCAAAATCATTATGATATTCCGATAGTCGGCCAGCGCTAAACCGGTATTGGATAAAAATTCCATTAACAGATTTTCCATTGATTAAACCCCGCTCCCTTCTTTAATATTTTTCTCAACTTCATGATTCCATAAGAAATAGCCCTTTCCGTCAGGAATTATTAGTTTTGCCTGAAGTAAATCGTTAATACTTGAGTGTGGGTGTAACAGTCCGCATTTCTCAGAAAAATCGAGAAGCTTTGGGAGCGGGAACGGTTCGCCCATCCGTTCGATTAAAAGTTTAAACTGACGAGCAGACTCTTTAACATCATGGGGCAGAGTCAGATCAGGGGTGGCTGCATCCTGTCTGTTTTTTTCTTGCCGCAGTTTTTTTATTCGTTGATAACAATTATCCCAAAATCCAAGGATCTTGTGAATCTGGGAAACCGCAAAAGAAAGAAGTAAAAGCCCTGTAAAGACGATCGAGATTCCCAAAGCAGACATGGCCCAGCCGTTATGAGCAGAAATTGCTTCTAAACCAACCAATTAATACCTCCTTTGCAAGCATTAAGGAATTTAGGAATAAATTCCCAATTCCTAAATTCCTATTTTGTTCCTGTGACAAAAGGCATCCTTTCTGCAATGATCTTGTTGATTATTTTCATAATCTTATCACCCAGCACAGAATTGCTCTGAATAAGACGAAAAAACTCCTGACCCGGCATCGATAGAACCGCACCATCTGTAAGCGCCACTGCTGTACCTGTATAACGAAAAGGGGTGACAACTGTAGACCAGCCCATAATATCGCCCTTTTTGTGCAGAGTAAATGCCCGGCTCTCTTTAAAGTAGATCATAAAATTGCCTGATAAAATAATAAAAAAGGTGTGGGCAGGATCGTCTCTGCGCATAAGAACTTCTCCCTCTGTTACCCTGATTTGGTGCATCAAGGAAGCAATCTGCTCCAGCTCCGCGTGGTTCAGATCCGGAAAAAGATCTAATGATTTGAGCGTATGAGTGTCTATAGACATTATCTAATCCTTTTAAAAGAGAAAGGTTCTGTGGAAAAGTATGCAAAAACCGGAAGGTGATCCGAGTACCCATTGCCCAGATGCTTGCCAGTCCTTTTTTTAGCCCTTTGCCAGCGATAGATAAAATTCCCTTTGAATAGATAAGGTGGATCAAATTTGTCAAATGAATTATCAACATAGGAGATTCCCTTATCATCATAAAGCCCTTTAGATACGATAATATTATCAGGGCTATTTCTGTTGCCGGAAAAAATGTAAGACCAGCGTCTCTTTTTATTGATTTCAAGCCATAAATTATACAGATATTTATTTGACGTCTGCTGCGTCAGTATTTTTTCACCGACCATTTCAGAATTTTTGACTGTCATTAAGATATGATTGATTCCAGTAATGCCGACGGTATCATTTAGCCGGCGACAATTTTTAAAGGTTTTATATTCATTGTAGTTTGAATTAAAATCACCTGCCAGTATAAAGTCAACATTTCCCTTTAGTTTGTCAATCTCTTTCTTAAGTGTTTTGGCGTAAGCTATTCTCAGGCTTTCAGGACCCCGTTTTGACTTCCAGTGATTGATAAAGAGAATAAGCCTGCTGCCGTCGATATCAAGAATTACCTTAAGAATGTTTCTCGCAAATTCATCGGCAACCTTTATCTCTTCTTTCTTGATAATCGGAAATTTAGACAAAACAGCACATTTCACAGGCGTTGCCCTGGAACCCGCGATTTCAAAATAAGGGTAACTCACACCAAAGTCTTTCAACCTGTTGCGTAAAAAAACAAGAGATCTTTTAGACTCGACTTCCTGCAGCATGACGACATCGGCTTTCAGATCCCTCATTACTCTGGCGATATTGGAGACTTTAATATTGACAATATCTTTGGTCCAGCCATATCTGGTATTCGGTTTATACTCAGCGTATTCCGTTCCGTCATCAGTAAGATCAAAAAGGTTTTCCACATTATAGCTTGCGATTTTAAAAGTTTTTGCATCCAGTGGCTCGATATAACACAATAAAATAAGCAAGATCGATATAATGGTCGTTTTCATCTGCTAATTATGACAGCCTTGTAGGAATCATTTTGGATTTTTTTACAAAGTCAATTAATATTAGGTACTCAAATAAAAAAGGTCAACAGCGGCTGGTTGAATTTCCCGGCTTTTTTCTGTATTGGTTTTTATGGATTTTTATGTATAATAAAAGTGATTATTCAGCCACAAAGACACCAAGGCACCAAGATTAGAATATTATTTTTTTACACCCTTAAAAAGACAACCAGGACACTTTCCTGGTAATTTTAATTGGCAAAGTTTTCAGATAATGATGTGAAGGTCATAAAAAACTTTTGTGTCTTTGTGTCTTTGTGGCTACTTGAGTGGTTACTAATCAGAAAAATTAGAAATCTGCAATGCTGAGAAGCGTAAAAGTGAATATATTGCTTAAAATTGCCTTGTGCACTCTCTTTTTATATCTTGCTTACTGTTGTTTTCTTTTCCTGACGCAACGACAGATTATGTTTCCTCGTTATCAAATCAGAATGACTTCAGGAGTAAAGGAAGATATCCCCGGCTTAGAGAAAATCTGGTTAGATACAAGTTGTGGAAAGGTCGAAACATGGTTTCTGCCGCCTGACCAGGTTCCAGGGCCCGCACCAGCAGTTATTTTTGCGCATGGAAATGCGGAATTAATCGATTTCTGGCCTGAAGAATTCAGGAAGCTCACTCATTTCGGAATAGGGGTATTGCTTGTCGAGTATCCCGGCTATGGTCGGTCGGAAGGGGCTCCCTCCCAACAGAGCGTTACTGAAGCATTTGTTGCAGCTTACGATCTTCTTACCGCAAGAAAAGATGTCGATCCTTCCAGGATTGTTCTATTCGGGCGTTCTGTCGGCGGTGGCGCTGTCTGTGCTCTTGCAGCAGAGCGGCCTTCAGCGGCGCTCATCCTTATGTCTGCATTTATCAACACCAGGTCATTCGCATCAACATATCTTGCTCCAGGCTTTCTTGTCCGGGATCCATTTGACAATCTCGCAGTTGTTTCATCTTACTCGGAACCGGTTCTGGTAATCCACGGAAAGAACGACAAAATAATTCCTTACGCGCATGGAGTCGCACTTTTCAGGGCAGCACGGCACGGTAAAATGCTTACCTATGAAAGCGGACACAATGATTGTCCACCGGCATGGGACATATTCCGGCAAGATATTGTATCATTTCTTCATGATGCAGGAATCATCAAGAGTAACCGTTCAGAAGTTCAGAGGTTCAAGGTTCGGGGTTCGGGGTTAGTGAAGGTTAAGAAAAAAGAAAAGCAACCCCTGAACCCCTGAACCCCTGAACCTCTGAACCTCTGAACCCTATCTGCCACTACAAGCGGGGCAAAGCAGGTGCAGGCGATCACCAAAATAGATGCTTGTAGTGCTTCTTCCACACATCTGACAAACAAGCGGATCTAAGGATTTGGTAACCGGATTATAGATCAAAGAGAAATTCTTTCTTTTTCTGCCAATGGATGCTTTATAGAGAATCTTAATTGCCGGTGTGCTGATCAACATGGCGCTGCAGGGTTCCACTTTTACCTTGATGCTGTATTTCTTGAACAGGTCATCCTTTTTTCTTGCAAGCTCATCAGGAAGGAGGGTGATCTTTTCTTGCCTGTCCTTGATCAGTTGATCTGAAAGACCGGGCCGTTCAAGGCTTTTTTCCATCTCCTCTTTTAGACCGGCATAATATTCTTCGAGATTTGCCACATCCCGTCTGAATCTCCTGGTCATGCTTTCCTGAAAAGGACCTATCTCTTCTGCAATACTTTCTTTCATTTGTCTCTTTACCCATTCCATGATTTCTTTGATCTGTTTGTCTCCCCACGTAGCCGCTTTTTTTCCTGTTTTAAAATCCCTGGCTGCTGAGGAGAGCATATGGGCCATATGCGGGACATGCGCACCTGTCTCAAGATTAAATATCAGACTTACAAGACCCTCCTTTTGTTCGTCACTCTGGGCGATATAACGGCACGTCAGGAAAAGGTATTCCGTCTTGATTTTTGCTGTGCTTTCCACCCCTCCCACAGATCCGAAGAAGGAAAACTGTCCGTTGATCAGTCTCTCGAAACCAGCGCTCTTGAGGTAGTCAAACTCGAGCTGACAGGCCAGTAAGGGGACTTGGGTACATGCCGCATTGACGATTTTCTCGAGGAGGTGTGAGCCGTAATTGATGGAATATGCATGCCTCGACTCAGGACCAGTATCAGGGGAGCCCTTGTTGATGCGGATATATTCGGGTGTCTCAAGTAATCCGGACAGACTTTCAGGCAGGAGAGCCTCGAATCCTTTACTATTTTTTTCCAGTACTGCACCGCGCGTTTCAAGGAATCGACAGACAAAGTGTTCTAGCTCTTGACCTGGCTTAAAGCTCATAGTTTTCCCCAAATAGTTTTTCATCCAGTTCTTTGGTCTTTTTATAAAGAGTTTTGGATCTCTTCAGTCTGCTCGCCAGTTGATCAAAGGACTTTTCCCTTTCTTTTTCAGAGGATGAATTGACCCAGATGTCATAGATCATCTCAGAAAACTCCTGCTCACCCTTGACTCTTCCCATGATCATATCGATTTCACCAATTACCATTTCAAACATATTGATCTTCTTATCCAGCACCTCAAGAATGTAATCCTCTATACTACCGGTGGCGCACAGGTTATAAATCATCACTTCTTTTTCCTGCCCGATACGGTGGATACGTCCGATCCTCTGTTCGATCTTCATGGGATTCCATGGGAGATCATAGTT
>DAOVDN010000151.1 GCA_030669465.1 Desulfobacterales bacterium
AGTATCAGACGGATAGAGCCCTCTGACAGCGACTGCAAATCGTAGGATGATCCGGGTTTGATCCGACAGACAGATCATGGATCCAACACCGTTCACACTTGTCACCAGTTGCGGTTTCGACTCTTATGGCAAGACCTTCAATATCAGTGGCCCTATAAGCATCAGGGTAAGCATCAGTTGAGCTTTTTGCTTTAACCAATGTTGCTTTGGACACAATAAATATGGATCGCAATTCATCTGCATACGGATTTAGCACATGGTAAAGGTCTTCATCTGCTGAAAGCGTCACAGCAGCATCAAGGGAATGCCCAATCAGCTTTTTGGCTCTGGCTTCCTCAAGGGCTTTTGTCACCTCACCGCGCACCTCAAGCAGGCGTTCCCACTTTTTTGCCAGATCAATATCTTTTAATGCCTCATTTACTACAGGCATGGATGCAAGATGAATGCTCTCCTCTTTTTCTTTCCAATCCGGCATGAAATTCCAGATCTCTTCTGCAGTAAACGAAAGTACAGGCGCCACAAGCCTTACAATAGAGTTTAGCACTATATACATAACAGTCTGAGCACTTCTTCTTTCTTCTGATTCCGGCGGTGATGTGTACAGCCTGTCCTTGAGAATATCAAGATAAAAGGCAGATAGATCAAGCGTGCAATAATTGTAAAGCGCATGATAAATAGTATGAAATTCAAACTCCTCATAGGATTTAAGTGTTTTTTCGATCAATTCCTGAAGCCTGTGCAGCGCAAACCTGTCAATATCCGGCATTGATTCATAAGAAACAGCATCTTTTGAAGGATCAAAATCATATAAATTTCCAAGCATAAACCTGCTGGTATTTCTGATCTTCTTATATGCATCACTCAGTTGCTTTAAGATATTTCCTGAAATGCGAATATCGTCCTTGTAATCAGATGCAGACACCCAGAGACGGAGAATTTCAGCCCCATGTTGATCTATAACCTTCTTTGGGGCCACAACATTTCCAAGCGACTTTGACATCTTTTTCCCTTTTTCATCTACAACAAATCCATGGGTTAATACGGATTTGTAGGGCGCGCTGCCCCTTGTCCCAACGGCTGTCAGGAGCGAGCTATGAAACCACCCTCTGTGCTGGTCGGTTCCCTCCAGATAAAGATCGGCAGGCCATTTTAAATTTTCACGCTCTTCAAGTACTGCTGCATGACTTACACCGGAATCAAACCAGACATCCAGGATATCAGTCTCTTTTATAAACGACTTGCTGCCGCACTTTTGGCAAACAGCATCTTGCGGAAGAAGTTCTTTTGCATCTTTTTCAAACCAGATATCAGCACCGTGCTCTTCAAATAGCGCACATATACGATCGACTATTTTCTGGTCTACGCATAAAGTTTCACATTTTTCACAATAAAATATCGCTACCGGAACACCCCAGGCACGCTGCCTGGAAACGCACCAGTCAGGCCGGTTTTCAATCATGCCGTAAATTCTTTTCTTGCCCCGGCGCGGTATCCACGTTACCCTGTCGATCGCATCAAGAGCTTTTTTTCGCAAACCTGTCTTATCCATGGAGATGAACCACTGGGGCGTAGCCCGGAAAATAACTGCCCTTTTGCAACGCCAGCAATGAGGATAAGAATGTTTTATTCTGTCTAAAGCAACGAGTCTGCCTGCCTCCTTTAACATGGCAACAATCTCTTTATCGGCTTTAAATACGAACTCACCTTCCAATGAGCCGACATCTTTTGTAAAACAACCCCTGTCATCTACCAGCGAATAGACATCCAGGCCGTACTTAAGGCCGACGTCGTAGTCTTCGCGTCCATGTCCGGGAGCTGTATGAACGCAACCTGTGCCGGCCTCCAATGTTACATGAGAGCCAAGAATGATAAGAGAATCGCGATCATAAAGGGGATGGCGGCATTTTTTCCGCTCAAGTGTTGATGCCTCTATTTCAGCCAGTATAGAATAATCGGAGATACCGAAAGTATCCATGCAGTTTTTCACAAGATCCCTGGCAAGGATAAATACTTCGCCATTTCCAACATCAACGGCAGCATAAATAAAGTCAGGATGAAGGCTCACAGCAAGGTTTGCCGGAATGGTCCAGGGAGTTGTTGTCCATATTACAACGGATACCTTTTTATCAGCAAGAACCGGAATATTGCTCAAATCGTCTTTTAAGGGAAATTTGACAAAAATAGAAAATGATGATTCGTCAGCATATTCTATCTCTGCTTCAGCAAGAGCTGTTTTGCAATTACAGCACCAGTGTATCGGCTTTTTGCTTCTGAAAAGGCTTCCCTGCAGAGCGAATTTTCCGCATTCTCGTGCAATTGTAGCTTCATATTTATAATTCATCGTCAAATAAGGATCATCCCATTCCCCCATAACGCCGAGACGCTTGAACTCATTGCGCTGAATATCGATCCATTTTTTCGCATAAGACCGGCACAACCTGCGAAAATCGCCCCTGGACATCTCCTTTTTTTTGGGTCCAAGCTCTTTATCAACATTGTGCTCGATAGGAAGTCCGTGACAATCCCAGCCAGGCACATATACTGCGTCAAAACCAGACATTTGCCGTGAACGGATAATAATGTCCTTTAAAATCTTGTTCAGGGCCGTACCAATATGAATATTGCCGTTTGCATATGGAGGGCCGTCGTGCAAAATAAAAGACCGCCGGCCTTTGGAAGCATTTCTGATCTTATCGTACAAAGAGTTTTCTTCCCACGATTTTAACTGTTCAGGCTCACGTTTAACCAGACTGGCCTTCATAGGAAATTTTGTAACCGGAAGGTTTAACGTCTTCTTATAATCCATTTAATCCTCCAGAATCGGATTTTATTTTTAAACTTTTAAGCTTACTTATAACGCCATTGTATGTCAAGAAAATACGTGCGTCCGCAGCAATTCTAATTATAGCCTGTTATTCACCACGAAGCACACGAAGAGCGCGAAGTAAACCCCGTATTCTGTAAAACTCTATTTTGGCCTTGTAAGTGTCTGAAGTCATTATGTGCTATTCGCTAAAATTTGTGGGCTACAATTTTTAGTAAAGTGGAAACATATCGCTACTTCAATATGTTACAATTCTGCTTTCCGGAATACGGGGTAAACCTTGTTATTTCGTGATCTTCGTGTGCTTCGTGGTGTTCCTTACAGATACAGCCAGGCTCAGATATTTCCCATCTTCTTCGAACATCAATTTCTTGTCCACCATCATTCTCAAAAAAGGGGTGATCCTCTCTTCGGTCAGTTCCGGGAAGCGGCTCAGGATACTTTTGAGAGAACGATGTTTCCGGCAAAAGAGGTAAATTGCCCTGGACATTCCTACGAGGCGATGCGTCAAGGGCTCAGCCTTAAACTGTCTTTGGCGTATGATCAAAAAGTCACGGCCATCCAGAAAGCTTAAGATCGGCTCTCGCGAAGGACCTTCATGGAGTTTTGCATATCTCTTTTTCCAGGCCCTTACCTTTTTTTTGACTGGTTGCCAGAGTCTTTTTTGACGTACAAGGTCGCCGCGATAGGCCTGAATCATAAAATTCATGGAACTGAAAATATCCGGGGGGAACATAGCAGCATAATTCGGATGGTTGAAAACGCTTTCAAGTCCATAGGCTCGAGGATTCTGCCACACAGGGCTTCCAAGGCCAAGCCAGAAATGGACAAATCTTAAGGGGCGAAATGGAAGTGCAAACTCCAAAGCTCTTAACGTCTCCTCCACATCCTGGTGATCGCTGCCGGGAAAATAGAGTATCAGGTTCGAAATATTTGCGATGCCGAGTTCTTCGCAGTGTTTCATGATCTCAAGGTTCAGTATAGCCGTAGTCCCCTTGTTTAGTTTTTTAAGCAGCCGTGTACTGAGGGCCTCAATGCCGATCTGGACCTCGCGCACACCTGCGGACTGCATATCCTCCAACATGCGCCTCGGTGTAGATGCCCTAATCTCAGCAAACAAGCGGAAATCCTTCTTCAACCCGGCAAGTCCGGTAAAGATCTCTTTAGACTCTTTCATCGGAAGCAGATTATCCATAAAGGCCACA
>DAOVDN010000052.1 GCA_030669465.1 Desulfobacterales bacterium
TTGTCGAGACCGGACTGCCCTCGGATGAAAAAGAGTATCGACATACGTTTTTTTCGTGCGCGAAGGTACTCCCGATGAACGGCAGAGAGTCCATCATCTCCCACATCGCCATACTCAAAACCCAAAACCCCCAGGTAAACATCACAGGCATCCAAATCATCGAGGTACGCGGCCTCTGCCGGTTCCGTACATGCAGGCTGATTCTCAAATAAAACGGCTTCCACATGTTTGGAGAGAAAGGGATCGGCATGCACCAACTCGGTGATAGCGGTCCGTTCATTCGATAGCTCCACCTGAGTTGAACTGACGAATACCTTAAGCATTCCGGTGCTCATGCCAAATCCTCCGCCCGTAAGATATCTTGCGCACCGAGATGGTAATGTTCGATTTTTACCACCGGTTTCCATCCCATGCGTGCTGGGTTCTGGATGACGTGCAGTTCGGGTTCAATGGCGCAGTTGAATACTACGTATAGCCAGAAGTCCTTTTTAAGCCGTTCCGCCGTCTTATACTCATTGGTGGTGAGGGCCATCTCGCCTACGTGAGAACGGCCTTTCACCTCGATGAACCGAATCTCAATGGCTGTTTCCGGATCTTCCGGATGAGGCTGCCGAGAGATCAGGTCGAACCCGCGGTTCTCATCTTCCACGCTTTGGACCTTCCAGCCCCGGGCCTCTTCGTGTCTGATAACGGTATCAACGGCAATCCTTTCGATTTCCGGATCACTAACCATTGTTTTGATTTCAGGGGTCTCCCGTTCCGGGTGCGGCAGTACCCAGGCGCTTCCTATGTGTTGTATATTGCTGACGGTGCATTGTTGTTCTTTCAGCAGATCGGCTTTGCGCTGTTCAAGCCGGTTGTTCAGTTCGTCCAGCCTGTCTTCAAGTATCTTTATACGGCCATCCAGACCCGGCTCACGGGAACCTGATTCTTTCTGTGTCTGCAACTCGGCGAATTGAAGCTGAATCCTGTCAATAATTGTGTTCAGGCTGATCTCTATATGATCCAAGATGGTCTTTACATCTTTTTCCCGCTGCTTTTGCTCATTCTCCAGCATTGGGACAAGTGCCTCTTTATAAAGCGTAGTTTCAACCTGTTCTCGACCGGGCATATCTGAATCTTCCGGGGCGGCAATTCCTTTCGGCGCGATTGAAAGATCAAGAAAGATGGTCGGCTGGCGAATGGTGATGGAACTATCCAGTGTTGTCTGTGTTACAAAAAGACGCTTATGCAGAATGTTCCCTCGGCCGTCCCGAATTTCCCCAGAGAAAACCATAAGCCTGGCTGGATCTTTCCGATTCAAATCATAAAAGACTGAACCCCGTTGCAGATCCTCCTGCACCTTGTCATGAACCATTGACCTGACGCTTTCAAAAAGCGGGTGACCGGGCGTGACCCATTCTAAAGTTGGATCTTTTACGAGCAGCTTTTTGTCAAACACAATCTGTTTATATTCACGGCCCAGCCTGCCAAAGCGCTGTTCTAACTGAATGCCGTATGGAAGCAGTATTCGGGGCAGCCGGCCCACACGATAAACATGCTCTTGATTTTTTATTTCTCTTGGCGAAATCCCTGCTAATGGGGCGGCGTCTAAGAAAAACCCTTCGACTACTTCGGGAACCAACCGGCGTTCTTTGGCCTCTTCTGATTTACCTACAATGACCGACAGATTTAACTCGCGTTTAGCAAGTCCTTCCAGAGCGGATTCAGTAATCCGCTTTAATCGTTCGGTATCCACCTGCTCAACGATTCTGTCCTTGATTACGTCTTCAGTAAGGTTGCGGGCATACATCTCGCGCAGCATACGTTCCAGTTGATTGGCCGGAAAAATATCACCCAGCACGTTGAAGACCTTTCCTGTCCTATTGGGGTCGAGATCTTCTTCAATCTTGCTTATACGGTCAAAAAGCTTTTCTAATACACGGCCCTCGCGGGTGTTGGTGGAAACAAAGTTTGTGATCAGACAATCCTTCTCCTGCCCGTACCTGTGAATACGGCCCATGCGCTGTTCAAGCCTGTTCGGATTCCAGGGAATGTCGTAATTAATCATGTACCAGCAGAATTGCAGGTTGATGCCCTCTCCTGCGGCCTCGGTGGCAACCAGAACCTGGCAGTCTTCTTTAAATTCACGCTCAGCAAAAATGCGTGTTCCAGGGGTATCCCTATCCCCGATCTTCATGCTGCCGTGAATCTGCGTGATATTTAAGCCCCATTCCCGCAGTTTACCTAAAGGTCGTCCATCACGCCCATCGCCTGCAAGATAATCCAGGGTATCTTTATGTTCAGTAAAAAGGAGGAGTTTCATTTTTGGGTCTTCAAAAATACCGTTTTCAGTAATAACCTCCTTTAGTTTGGCCAGCTTTGTTTCAACCTCCCGGGACTCCAAAGGCATTGCAATTTCAACAAGTTTTCCCAGTTCGACTATTTCTTCCCTCAGGGCATCAGGGTCGATGGAAGCCACTACATTTTCAAGGTCTGCAAGAATTTCCTCCTTCATTTCATCCGGCAGATCGTCAAAATCATCCGGCACTTTTTTCTTGATCTGCTCTTCACGATATGCCTCAGGATCTTCGAGAATCTTCTCTCTCCTGGCCTTCATGCGCTCAAGTGTGCGCCTTACCGCATAAATGCTGGAGGCAAACCGGCGTTGCAGCATGGCCATGGTGAATCCCAAAGCACGGCCTCGCGCAGTATTATCCTGCGCAGCTTTTATTGACTGATCTTCAACATATTGAGTCAATCTGTCATAAAAATCGAGTTCATCGTTATCAATCTGAAAACTCGCTGTATGCACATTGCGTCGTGTAAAAAGACTCTTTACTGCTCCAGTAACCGGATCAGGAAACGTTACAAGCGCTTCTTTGACACGGCGCAGATAAAAGGGGGCCTCCCTCACCTCCATCGCTTTTTCCAGACTCTTTACGTCCCCATAAACGTCTCTGTCCAAGAGTTTCAGAAACAGACTGAAATTTTTTGGATCCCCTTTATGCGGGGTAGCCGTCATCAAAAGATAGTGATCCGTCATATCAGATAACGATTCGCCAAGTTGATACGCCAGTGTCTTTTTTTCTTCGCTGTAAGCGCTCATTTTATGCGCTTCATCAACAATAATCAGGTCCCAATTGCTTCGCATCAGGCTTTCCCTGGCGTCTTCGATTCTGGAAATCCATGATACTGAAGTAATAACCTGATTGATATCCTGCCATGGATTAGCGCCATAAGTAGCTCTGAGCACATCACTTCGGATAATCTGGAAATTTTCTCTGAACTTATCTTTAAGTTCCCTCTGCCACTGAAATGAAAGATTTGCAGGGGTTACGATCAGGATACGCTGAACCAGTCCGCGCACTTTCAATTCCTTGATAAGCAGACCAGCCATGATGGTTTTACCGGCGCCTGGATCATCGGCAAGGAGGAATCGTATGCGGGGGAGTTTTAAGAAATAGTCATAAACAGCTTCTAATTGGTGAGGCAGTGGATCAACTCTTGCTATAGAAAGGCTAAAATAGGGATCATATTCATAGGCCAGACCAAGGCGCATAGCCTCAATCCCAAGACGAAACTTTGCTGGATCACCATCAAACGGTTCTGTTTCGGGAGACACTTCCAATTCTGCGATTTGGTTTTCATTAAGAATCGGCTGATGAACCTTTCCCGTTTCCATCCCTTCGCCGACCAGCTTAATAGAATCACCCATTGGACTGGTGGTGATGACCTTTACACGTTCCGGAAAAATTGGGCCTTGAACAATTACATTTGCTTTAATATCTGATAGTTGCATGTTGCACCTGTTTCTAATTCTCAAATCAGCGTGTTGGGATGCCGGTAGATTTCAGTCCGTGGGGAATTAGAGGTCTTTTTTTGCGCGCCATTTCTTGTCATTCAATTCCCTCTTCGGAAATCGGCTCTTGCCGTGGTATCAGAAATGCGGAATAACCCATTAAAAACCCTCTTGTTAAAAATAAAAATTGATTTTTTGGACAGGATTGTCTGGATTATAATTATAATATTAAAGCATAGATAGCGACTTTATGTCAATTTGTTCTGTATTTTAGGAAAAACAAAAGGGGGGCGTTTCTTCGACCGGAATCTATGGGACATCCTCAGCTTATAAGTTTATATCGTCAAGAAGTAAACCCCGTTAGAAAGGGAAGGGTATAAAGCCCCGTCTTTTCTATAAGGAATTAAATCTTTATTTATTCCATCCCTGCCATAAATGGAGAGGCTTTCTAGGAGGCTGTCCGAGAATGCCCTATAAACAAATTTTCGTTTACTTGCAGATATGTTTTCAGGAATCAGGTTTTCTTTTATAGCATCGGTATGGATCAGGTAGTTTACTTTTGCCAGCGTTCGTGAAACATTCCATTCAAGCTTTTCATGCTCTCTCTCTTCCTGTTTTAACCGCTGGAACTCCTTTAAAAGGTACAACTTGAATTCCGCACTTATCCATGACGCGAATTCAAAGGCAATATCCTGGTGGGCAAATGTCCCGCCATATCTGCCGGATTTTGAAATAATACCAATGGCGCCTGTTGCATCTATCCATTTCTGAGGCGATAAAACAAATGCGTTGCTCCCGGCTTCGTTTTTAAACAGGTCGAATTCGACCTGTTTAAAATTCGGGTTATGAATTTGTTCCCAAATTCCGATAAATTCAATTGTACTTCGAGTTCTGATCCAATTCTTTATTATATCTCTGGGAGCTTCTGGATTTTTATGTTTTGCGATATCAGTAAGAGAAATATAATTTTTCTTTTTTTGTGAAAAAATAACAATTTCCGTTCCTTTAACATTGATTTTTTGTTTAGCCATGAGTTTACCTTCCACCTATACTATAAAAACTTTGCTCTCATTTCCATGTTTGGGAATCTCAGGAAGTTAACTATTGGTTTTCCTTTGCGATTTTTTTATCGCTAATAGCTGTAGAGTTTAGTATTTGTCTGATTTGTCGAGGATTTATTTTGTTTTGCCTCCAGACGTTTCCGTGCCAATTCAACTGCTTTGTGAAGTTTCTGCTCCAACAGTTTACGTTTTGGCAGTTTGGTCATGTATTCGGCCAGGTAAATCCCGAAAGTTAAATATTTCTTTTAGAAATCTCGTCTTCAATAAATTTTTGAAGCTCTTCTTTAGCCGGTAGAGCAACCTGATATTTTGAGATAAAAAGATTGTTATCAATTCCGACGGGGAAACTCCAATTATTTCCTGATGTTCAGTCCGTTGGAATTGGGCAGACAGTGTCTGCCCAATTTGCGGGTATGTAGAATAAAACTGCCGAAAGAGTTTCAGGTTCCTATGTGAAAAGCCTTTAATATTTTTGGTTTCTTTAGCTATTTTTTCAAGGAGTTTTTCTCCATATTTTGCACGGTCTTCCCCCTTCTGTTCAAACTCAACAATGTAAAATCCGATAAGCCAGTTTCTGGCAATGAGGAAATTAGGGGATGTCCATTGGATTATTGGTTACTTTTACCTCCAGCAGATTTAACCCCTGCTCCTTGCATATTTATTGGACATTCGTCAGTTTATAAGTTTGTATCATCAAAAAGGGAACAGCCAGTTGAAGAAATTACTGATCACGATCTTTTTCCCCTTAATGTCCACTTGATCATCATATCCACTTACAATGATTTGAGCATTCGAGACATTGAATTGTTTCATGGCTTCATACAGGCCGGAGAACTCTCTCTTTTCATTCCTCTTATTGAGTTCCCAGCAAACATTGATCAGTCTGTCGATTCTAGTCCCTTTTCTTATAAGAAAATCAACTTCTCCTTTTCCTTTCCAATAGAAAATCTCCTCTCCTTTTCTTCTCAAAGCCAGATAGACCACGTTTTCAAATATTCTCCCTATGTTTTCGGAGAACCGGAATGACACAGCATTATAGAGCCCGGGGTCAATGGCATAGACTTTATACGGATTAACCTTTTGTTCCGTAAACGAGTAAGAGAAACAATCTGTTGTTTGTACCAAAAAGACTTCACGGGCGTATTCCAAAAATTTATTCGCCGTGGGTTGAGAGATCTTTTGCCTTTTTTGTGCCTGATATCCAGAGAAATGCGTTGTCGCATTAGCATACAAATTCAGGCAAAATTCTTTTAGTTTCTTTATATCCCTGACTTGATATCGCTGAATAATATCTTTTTCTATCACGGCAGTATAATAATCTTTCAGGATCTGCATCTTGTCCTTTTCTTCTTCTGTCAAAACTACCTGAGGAAAACCGCCGAAACGAATGTATTGATTGAAAAGGTTGCGCAGAGCCGGGGAACCTCTTCCCCTTGATCTTTCGATCATTTCTTCCTTTTTTTTAAATGCCAGGAACTCTTGAAAACTTAAGGGAAAGACTTCATTGGAAACTATTCTTCCGGTTAAAGATGTACCGTACTCTTTAGAAAGAAGTTTCGATGACGAACCGGTTATATAGAACTTTATCTCTTTATCTCTATCGTATAGCCCGCGAACAAATCTTTCCCATCCCGGCACTAATTGGACTTCGTCCAGAACAACACAGGTCCGGCCACGCGGGTTGAATTTCTCTAAATAAAGGTCATGAATGCGCAGTAAAAATTCTACTGTCAAATACGGGATAAAGGTTGGCTCTTCAAAATTGACATACAGAATATTTTCGCGAGGTGTTCCCGCGTCAATTAATTTTCTTAAAACTTGCAGAAGGATTGTTGACTTGCCTGACCGTCTTACGCCGGCTACTATCGATGCCTCTTTCAGCTTCCTTTGACGATATAGCTCCTCTACATAATTCTTTCTATAGACACCGGTACAGCGGTCCTGGCTCCAAAAATTCCAATATTCCAACACCTCTGTTAATTGAGAATCATTCATAGCAACACCAAATTATAATTTAGCATAAAGTGTCATTATACTAAACTATCCTTTAGTCTTTTGTCAAGCAGAATAGTTTTAAATTGTGTATTTATGGGATATTTTTCAGTTGATAAGCTTGTATCATTAAAAACGGAACAGCTAAATCATTTTTTTAGTTGAAGAACCTTGCGGTCGGAATGACGATCCAGGCTGTATTGCGGCTGGAGTTTATCCTGTGCTTGATGCAGGGCCGGAATGACGGCCAAGGGGGTCGTTGGACTTTTTTACAAAGTCATTAAATTTAGCTGTGTGAAACAGCTTGACATCAATAGAAATTGAAAATAATA
>DAOVDN010000108.1 GCA_030669465.1 Desulfobacterales bacterium
ATTGAGGGATTGAGGGATTGAGGGATTAAAATCAATAGAATACCTTCAATAATTCCTAAATTCCGGGATGGTTTCCTTCCTTGTGACATGTAAGCAGATATGTGTGGAATAGCGAAATCCTCATTCTGGAGCGAGGCAACCGCGTTGCCGGATTATCCGCCGACACGGTCGGCTTGCTCCAAAAGCGCAACAAATAATTCTCTTTTTGATCACATACCAGGGAACCATTCCTAAATTCCTAAATTCCTAAATTCCTAAATTTGGTGTCTTGGTGTCCTGGTGGCTGAACTATTACGCCAGCCTCTGTTTCAGATAGGTAAACCGTTTTTGTGTTTTGTTGTTATTCACCCCGATTGCCAGAGCTTTTTTTGAGCCAACTATTACAACCAGGTTTTTGCCTCTGGTAACCGCCGTATAAATAAGATTGCGCTGCAAGAGTATATAATGCTGGGTGAGGAGGGGGATAACCACAGCAGGATATTCAGAGCCTTGCGACTTGTGCACGGAGACCGCATAGGCCAGAACAATTTCATCCAGGTCTGCAAAATCATAGACCACATTCCGGCCGTCAAAGGAAATGATCACCTCCTGGTCTTCCTGGGATATCTTAATGATTTTTCCGATATCACCATTGAAGACATCCTTGTCATAATTGTTTTTGATCTGCATCACCTTATCGTTAATTCTATAATTCCTGTCACCCCGTGTTACACCGGCCTTGCCGGGATTGAGCGCTTTTTGCAATTCTACGTTAAGATTTCCGGCTCCTACCAGGCCCTTGTGCATCGGAGTTAAGACCTGAATATCTTTAACAGGATCAAAACCAAAACGCCGGGGTATGCGCTTTACTGTAAGCTTTAATATAATTTCCAGGACCTTTTCAGGGTCTTCCTGATGGATGAAATAAAAGTCATTTTTTTGCCCGGATTGATCAGGCGGTTCAAAGGACGGAATAATACCGCTATTTATCTTATGGGCATTGACGATGATCCGACTCTCTTTTGCCTGACGAAAGATCTCCTTTAATCTTACTATCGGTACTGCATTTGATGCGATAATATCATTGAGAACATTTCCAGCTCCTACGGAAGGAAGCTGGTTTACATCACCTACAAGAATAAAGGTCGCTTTAACGGGAATAGCTTTTAAAAGGTGGTGCATCAGGATTGTGTCGATCATTGATGCTTCGTCCACAATCAACAGGTCACAATCCAGCGGCTTTTCCTCGTTTTTCTGGAATCCTCCTTTCTGAAAGCTGAATTCCAGCAACCGGTGAATGGTCCTGGCCTCATGCCCCGTACTTTCGCTCATTCGCTTTGCGGCTCTTCCTGTAGGAGCGGCGAGCATTATTTTTACATTGATTCTTGAAAAGATCTTTAAAACAGCATTGATGATTGTGGTTTTGCCTGTGCCCGGCCCGCCGGTAATAACCATTAACTTGTTTTCAAGAGAGCATCTTATCGCCGCAATCTGGTTTTTGGCCAGTCTGATATCAAGCTGTCGCTGTACCCACTCTATGGCTTTGCCCGGCTCAACGTTGCGGATCGATCCGGAAGCGTTTATCAGGGTTTTCAATCCGGTGGCGATGCTGGTTTCGCAAGCGTGAAATTTGGCCAGGTAGACCGCTCTGTTGTTTTTATTTAATTCTTTAATCCCATTGTCCAGAGCATCAACAACTATTTTTCTTTCAACAGCGCTGCTGTCAAGCGCCTTTGTAATAATCTCTTCTTCAACCTGAAGAATTTCCCGGCATTTTTTTATCAACGACTCATAAGGATAATAGACGTGCCCTTCATCTGCGAGCCGATTGAGGACATAGAGCATGCCTGCCCTGGCTCTCAATTCAGAATTTTTGTCAAATCCGAGTTTTTCAGCAATAGTGTCAGCGGTCACAAACCCGATCCCAAAAATGTCCGTTGCAAGGCGGTAGGGGTTTTCTTTCACCACTGCTATTGATCTGTTTTTGTATTGCTTGAATATTTTGGTGGCATAGCCTGAGCTGACGTTATGCGACTGCAGAAAGAGCATCACTTCGCGGATCTCTTTCTGGTCCTCCCATGCCGTCTTGATCATTTCGATCCGCTTTTTGCCGATTCCTTCAACTTCCACCAGCCTTTCAATTTCATCCTCGATAATGTCAAGAGTCTTCTTGCCGAACCGGCCAACAATCCTCTTTGCCATTACGGGTCCAATCCCCTTGATAAGACCGGAGCCCAAATATTTCCGGATTCCATAAACGCTGGCCGGAACCGAAGTCTTGTAATCTACTACCTTAAACTGCTCACCATACCTCGGATGATTTGTCCATTCTCCCTTCATCTTGAGGATCTCGCCTGGAAGGGGAGATATCAGATTTCCGACTACCGTCACCAGATCCCGTTTTCCGTAAACTTTCACCCTGGCAATAGTAAAGCCGTTTTCCTCATTGGTGTAAGTAATTCTTTCAATCTGGCCGTAAAGATCAGTGAGCATAGTTGATTAAGTGACTAAAGTTACAAGTGAGCTAAAGTGAGCTAAAGTTAAGAAATGTTGTTTGTTTTAACCGGCTGGCTCTAAAGCGCAGCGGAAAAGCCAGTCCGAGTTCAAGCTGTTATTATGTGATCTCATTGTGCGCGAAATTAAAGATTACATATACACATTATAACATCTGTCAATGAAAAAAGGCAGAGCCGATCTGACTCTGCCTTTTTTGTTCAGTTGAGCCATCACCCAAATGAGTGTGGAGTCTTCCGAACCTGTAATGTTTACCGGTATGAATTAGCTATATTTGTAATACATACCTAGGCCCGTGGCTTTCCGTCCATGTCTCACGATAGGTTTGGCTTTACCTGAGCAAGGATTGAAACTCCTAACAGAACGGATCACAACCGTGCCATTAATTATATGCAGCAACAACCGTGCCAAACATATCGCTAAAAATAATGTTAATAAATACAGATAGTTGTCCAACTCAGACAAAAGAGAGAAAAGAAAGTATGTAAAAAATTACCCAAAAAAGTGTGTAATTTTTTACCAAAAAGTGGCAAAAAATTACAGACTTTTTTTTGGGAGAAGCTGGGGAATAAGAATTAATGTTTGAAACTTCTCTGGCCTGTGTATACCATTGTAACGCCTGCCTCGTTGCATGCCTCGATAGACTGATAGTCATTGACGGACCCTCCGGGTTGAATCACAGACGAGATACCTTCTTTGATTCCTACATCCACACCATCCCTGAAAGGAAAGAATGCGTCACTGACCATGGTAGCGCCGATCAGCCCGCCTTTTTCACCGGCAACCTTATTATCAATCTCCTCTTTTTTATCCTGATCTTTCAGTTCGCTATAAGGTATCCCATACATTTCAAAGCAATAACGATCGGAAAGTTTCCGATACGCCTTGTCTCTTGCAATCTCTGCAACTCCTACCCTGTCCTGTTCCCCTGTTCCGATTCCAACGGTTACCCGATCTTTTACATAGATTACTGAATTTGATGTAACCCCTGACTCCACAAGCCAGCCAAAGAGCATATCATCATATTCCTGTTGTGTGGGCTCCCGCTCGATCCTGTATTTCTTTCCTTTGTATTCGCATTCAGCCAAGGATAGATCATCCTTTGAGCGGGCTGACGGGACAAAAGAGATTTGTGCTATAATACCGCCGTCTATCAGGCTTTTAAAATCTATGTATCTCTTGCTCACAAAAGTATGCAGCCGGTTTATATTAGCAATTCTGATAACTCTTAGATTTTTTTTCTTTGCAAAAATATCCATTACCCCTTCTTCAAAATCAGGGGCTACCACAACTTCAGCATATTGTTTGTTAATTGCTTCAGCAGTTGCTCTGTCAACAGGTCTGTTGACGGCAATGCACCCGCCAAAAGCGGCAATTCTGTCCGCTATACATGCTTTTTCATAGGCATCTTCCAATGAATCAGACTGGGCAACGCCACATGGGTTGTTGTGCTTGACAATTACCACTGTCGGGTGGTCTACAAAATATCTCAGGATATTCAAAGCATTATCAGCATCAGTCAGGTTGATCTTTCCGGGATGCTTGCCCGACTGCAAAAGCTCAATGTCTGAGGCCAAATACTGTCCCGGCTGTATGGTTTCGGTCTCTCCCAGAACCAGATTTCCATTCACCAGCCTGTACAGGGCTGCTTCCTGACCAGGATTTTCACCATATCTTAAACCCTTTTTGATATTGTCTACTGTCCAGACAACTTTTTCGTAAAAGAGGGTCTCCCTTTTATCCTGGTTCACAAAACTGATCTCCATGTTCGGCGGAAAGTGATCATCCATGATTGTTTTGTACATTTTCTTTAGATCTTCAGTCATTTTTAGCTCCTTCTGTAACAGCTTCTTACATCCTCAAATGATCTAACATTCAGAAAGTCGGCAATGGTACGGTCGTAAACGGCTGTATGCTCAAATGCCTTTTGTGCCAGACGAAAACGGAGTTCCGATGATATTGATCCATTATTTATCTTCATTTCCGATATAATCATTTCATAATCGAAAGGATCTACAACCGGCGCAACTCGCAAAAAATTCTTGGCAGCAGCTCTTATCATGCACGGCCCGCCTATATCTATGTTGCCCCTTGCCTCTTCAACAGTTACGCCTGCTTCCGAAACAGTCTTCTTAAAAGGATAGAGGTTGACAACAACCATATCTATCGGCACGGAACCTGTCCTTTTTAGGTCTGCATTGTGAGAGTCGTTATATGTCTCGGTAAGCAGCCCGAGATATATTTTAAAATCCAAAGACTTTACAAGACCGCCCTGAGTCTCCGGCTGGCCAGTGTAATCTGAGACCTCCATCAGACAGGATGCAGCGTCAATACCGAGAATTTCTTTTATTCTGTTGTATGTACCACCGGTTGACAAAATTTTTATCTCAGGATTTATCTTGAGCAACTGAGGTATGAGCTTGTCAAGACCGCTTTTGTCCGAGACGCTTACAAGAACATTTCTTACCTTTACAAGATCATCAATCTTTTCAACGATATTAATACTCATGATGCCTCCCTCCTTAAACAGGATTGAATATTGTCGATTGAATATTGAAAATTAATGATCTCTTAAAAAGCCTCAACAACTTGTCATTTCGTTAGATTTCTCCCCGCGGTCAAAATGACACGTTCACTGAATCCGACTTTTACGAAATCAAAATTAGAGAAACAAA
>DAOVDN010000063.1 GCA_030669465.1 Desulfobacterales bacterium
CCACAAAAGCTCACTTCCGCCCCCATACGGGCCAGGACAGCTTGAGTTAGTTTCTGCCTGGTAGCACGGACCAGGAGGCCGTTCTCATCCAGCGCAAATCCGTTTCCCCTGTTCAGAAGGGAGAATACGCTTCCGTCCACAACCGCAGCGCGAAATTCCTCAACAAGGTCGTAGACCAGCGTCGGCTTTCCGGGTTGATACGCATGCAGGAAACTTCCTGTTGGGGACGGTTTCCTCCCTTGTGACATGTAAACAGGTATTTGTGGGGCATCGAAATCCTCGTTCTGGAGCGAGGCAACCGCGTTGCCGGATTTTCCGCCGACACGGACGGCTTGCTCCAAAAGTGCAACAAGTAATTCTCTTTTTGATCACATACCAGGGAACCATGCCGAAAGGCTTCAATACGAAAGATTTGTTTAATAGAATTTATTTAAGCGTTATTTGTGTAAATTCGTGTTCATTCGTGGCTAAGCAATTACTGTTGTTTTAGTTGCGGAGCAGGAAATATGAATTTTTTTTCCTTTACCAGGGCAGATAGAATTTTGAAACGTTCCGAATTTCTTCGATTATCGAGATTGGGAACAAAGCTTCACAATAAGCACTTTATCGCTATATTTTGTGCGGGTCGGTTCGAAAGAACGCGCCTTGGTGTTACCGTAAGCAGAAGGGTTGGAAACGCTGCAACACGCAACAGGATCAAACGTTTTTCTCGTGAATATTTCCGGTTGAACAAGCATAATATCAAAGGTTGCTGGGATATAAATATAATAGCCAAGAAAGAGGCCGCAAACCTAACACCAGACCAGGTTTTTTTGTCCCTGCAAAACATTTTTGGTAGAATATCGGAGGATTCTGATCATTAAAAAAACTTTCTTAAAACCTGTCTTATTTCTTATAAGGTTATATCAATATACACTGTCTCCTGTTTTAGGCCCCACATGTCGCTTTTACCCAACCTGTTCTGATTATGCTTATCAAGCTGTTTTGCGTTATGGTCTGCTTAAAGGGTTATTTCTGTCTTTAAAGAGAATTCTGCGATGTCATCCTTTTAATCCAGGTGGAATTGATCCGGTTCCTTAGGACTCGTCCAGAAACAAGCCGGGCATTTTTTTATGGAACAAAACTGTCAGTTTGGTTTTTTACCCTCCTTTTGCGCAAACCCTAAGATATCCACAGGATGAAAAACTATCATGTTAAACTGTCTAAAAATAGCCGAACTATTACTTGAATTTTAGGAGAGAGGTATGGAACAACGTCGATTATTTATAGCTATCGCTCTTTCTTTTCTTGTGTTTTTTGCATGGGAAGCTTTCTTTGTTGAGAGAAAACCGGTTGAGGAGCCAAAGCAAATCCTGGAATCTCAACAGGCAATAAAGGAAGAGCCGATTAAAAAAGATTTTAAGACAAAGATAATCGAAGAGGAGCGTTTATATAAAGATGATTCTCTGCGGCCTATTCGAAAACCGAGAACTATTACCGTAAATTCACCCTTTTATTCGGTGCGGATTTCTGAAGAAGGGGCTGTATTTAATAGTTTTGTCCTGAAGAATTACAGGGAGAGAGTAGAGAGCGATTCGCCCTTAAAAGAAATAATATCTCAAGATATCCATACCGGAACAGTCGGGCTTGGGTTTGCAGGCAACAGTTTTCCCGGGCTGGAGGATGCGCTTTTTTTAGCAAGCGGCACGCCTGATTTTGTAGATATTTACGATAAACCTGAAGAGATCTCTTTTTCCTGGGTGTCCCCTCAAGGAGTAATTATTGAAAAGAAGTTTTTGTTTTCTCCTGAAACTTACGTGATCGGACTCGACGTTACCATTAAAAATGGTTCTGATCGAACCATTCATGACAATCTGACGCTTTCTCTGGTTAAAGATATTCCCAAAACAAAAGGTATGTATGGTTTTGAAGGGCCGAGTGCCCTAATAAACAATGAGCTTGAGCAGATAAAAATAAAGAAGATAGAGGATAAAAATATATATACCGGAAAGGTGACATGGATTGCCGTTCAAGACCGTTATTTCATGTCGAGCATAATACCCGAAATGCCTGTTGAAGCGAGCATGCGACTTTTTCTTAAACAAAACAGCATACTGGAGAGCCAGTATGTGCAGCCGGTAAGTGTGATCAACCCAGGAACCCAGCATGTTTTTAAGTATAAACTTTTCTTTGGTCCCAAGAGCACAAAAGTTTTAAACAAAGTCGATTATGATCTGGACAAGGCAATCAATTTCGGCATGTTTGATATTATTGCCAAACCATGCCTGTGGATAATGAATTTTCTGCACGATCGCTTTATTCCTAATTATGGTATCGCCATTATTATTTTAACAATATTTACCAAAATCGTTCTCTGGCCACTTGGAACCAAAAGTTATAAGTCCATGTCTGAAATGAAAAAGATTCAGCCGTTGATGGTGGAGATCAAAGAAAAATATAAGGGTGATAAGAAAAAAATTAGTGAGGAGACTATGGGGTTGTATAAAACATACAAAGTAAACCCCGTAAGCGGATGTCTTCCTATGATTGTCCAGATTCCGGTATTTTTCGCTCTTTATCGGATGTTGTATGAAGCCATAGAGTTAAGACACGCTCCTTTTTTCGGATGGATTGTTGACCTGTCTGCTCCGGATCGCCTTTTGAGGTTTGGTTTTTCCGTTCCTTTTATGCAACCGCCATACGGAATTCCGGTTCTAACAATTATTATGGGAGGCACCATGTTTCTGCAGCAGAAAATGTCTCCCCCTCCAGGAGACCCTATGCAGGCCAAGATGATGATGTTTATGCCGATTGTTTTTACATTAATTTTTATAAACTTTTCTTCCGGCCTTGTTTTATACTGGCTTATAAACAACATCCTTTCTATTGCGCAGCAGTATTACGTTACAAAGAAAACCGCTTAATGACGGAGGTAATATGACGCCTTGTTTGGAGTTTGAGGAAAAAAATGTTGAAAAGGCGGTCAAAAAAGCTTGTGATGAGCTGAAGATATCCAAAGAAAAACTGAAATACGAGATTGTTTCTTATGGATCTACCGGTATTTTTGGGCTGGTTGGATTCAAGAAGGCGAAAATTCGCGTTGTCTCGCCTATGCCGACTCCGAAGCCTGAATCAGCTCCGGAAATTGCTTCTAAAAAGATGAACGATAAGCAGCAAAACAATGGTTCTCAGAAACAAACAGCGAAGGATAAATATTCATTAATACAAGCGGCTTTAGATGATAAAGAAATTTACACTCTTCCTGATAATTCTGTGGCCGATAATCCTGTGGATATTGGCAGAAATGTTTTGCAGCGTATAATCGACTTAATAACCACAGATGCAACAATATCTGTTGAACAAAATTCGCATCGAATCCTGTTTAGTGTTGATGGAGGCAACCCTGCTGCTCTTATTGGAAAGCGCGGACAAGCCCTTGAAGCTATACAATATCTTGTTGAAAAAATTGTCAATAAGCACACCAAACAAAGAATTCGCGTACAGATAGATGTCGAAGGTTATCTGGAAAATAGACGTGTCAGATTGCAAAAACTCGCCGGTCGCCTTGCGGAAAAGGCAAAACATACCGGGAAATCCGTGGCAATCGGGCAAATGAACGCCCATGACAGAAGAATAGTTCATCTTGCTTTAAGGAATGATAGTGGTGTCAGGACCCAGAGCGTTGGGAATGGTTTTTTAAAGAAGCTGGTGATATTTCCAAGGAAAAATTCTTCTCGAAAGAAAAAGCAAAACGAGAGAAACGGGTGAGTCTGTTTGAGTTTAGAATTCGTCTATCCTCTCCCCGATTGTTCTACTCTCTCAATTCCTCCCGCCAGAGGAGAGGCTTTACGCAACACATGAATCCAGCACCCAGCAGCCGCCTTCAAATGAACGGTTCTACTATTGCCGCAATAGCCACGCCGGTAGGCAGTGGTGGTATCGGCATTATCAGGATTTCCGGCCAGGACGCCCTGTCAATTGCTTCGAGCATTTTTCAAAGATTGCATCCTTCATCCCCACCTGGTCGCTTTGGGCGAGAGCGAGGATGTTTTAAATCCTACCGCCTTTATCATGGATATATTGTCGATCCTGAAAACCAGCGGGTTCTTGACGAGGTTCTTCTCGCAGTTATGATGGCCCCCAATTCATATACCAGGGAAGATGTTGTAGAAATACAGGCACATTGCGGTCCCGTTGTGCTAAGCTCTATTCTGGAGCTGGTGTTAAAAAGTGGCGCCAGGCTTGCCGAACCGGGCGAGTTTACAAAACGGGCTTACATCAACGGCCGCATAGATCTGACACAGGCTGAGGCCGTTATTGATGTTATAAATGCGAAGACCAATAAATCTCTCGAAATTGCTGCTGCCCAGATAAAGGGTAACATGAGGACGAGCGTTGAAACAATAAGGGATTCACTGCTCCATATTCTGACCGAAATAGAAGCAGCTATAGATTTTCCGGATGATGTTGGAGAAATCGTTGATACTGATACGGCTATTGAGGTCATTCAGAGCAAGGTTGTTGATACATTAAAAAGTCTTATTAACCGATATAAAAATGCTCATGTTTTAAGAGACGGTCTCAAGGTGGTTATTGCCGGCAAACCTAATGTCGGCAAATCGAGTCTTATGAACTGCTTGCTCCAAAAGGATCGCGTTATTGTTACTTCCATACCGGGAACTACGAGGGATTTAATCGAGGATACTTTAAACATTCGCGGTATCCCTGTTACTATTACGGATACAGCCGGCCTGCACGAAACAGATGATCCGGTTGAAGTTATGGGAATAAAAAAGACTCGCGAATATATAAATAATTCTGATCTGGTTCTTTTTATGGTCGATGCGAGCTGTCCTTTAACGAGCGAGGACTATAAAATATATGAAAAAATCAATGGCAGGGGCTTGATACTTGTTATAAACAAGTCAGACCTTGTTGATGATGAATTTAACCTTGATATTCCCGACGATTGGGTTAAAATACCAAGAATAAAAATATCAGCTCTTTATAACAGGGGGCTCGACCCTCTTAAAGACTTAATTGCAAAAGTTTCTCTGCATGAAGGCGATTTCGATGCTGGAAATACGATCATTCCCAACTTAAGGCACAAGCTTGCTCTTGATCGAAGCCTTTTGGCCGCTTCTTCCGCTGTTGAAGGAATAAGGGCCGGCACGCCCTTTGAGTTGATCGCCATCGATATTAAGGAAGCTATTGACTGCCTTGATGAAATTACCGGTGCGGCCATTAATGAAGATGTGATAGATCAAATATTCAGCAGATTCTGTATTGGAAAATAATACAAAGAACTATCACGAAAGCACGAAAGATTGAAAACACGAAAAAATGTTAGCAACTTGATTTTCGGATTTTATTTCGTGTTTTCGCACCTTCGTGTTTTCGTGATTAATTTTGAATAGTTTCCTAACCGCACAGATAGAACTTTTTGAAAAGTTATGGAAAATAATGTTTCACGTGAAACGTTCGGAGGAGTTAGATTATGGATATAGATTTTACACCTTTTTTTAAGAAATACGAAGAAGTTTCAGCAATGGCGGATGGAGTGTTTGAGCGCGTAAAAAAGGAGCATCCAGAATGTGTAAAATGCAAAACCGGGTGCTGTGACTGTTGCTATGCTTTGTTTGATCTTACACTGATCGAAGCACTATATGTAAATTATCATTTTAAAAAGACTTTTAAGGGAAAGGAAAGAGACAGGCTAATTGATAAATCCAATATAGCCGATCGGGAAGTACACAGGATTAAGAAAAAAGCAAATAAAGATCTGGAGGCCGGAAAGAAAGAGGATGAAATATTGATGGAAATGGCAAGAGCACGTATAAGGTGTCCCCTTCTTAACGAAGAGGATATGTGTAACCTTTATGAATATCGGCCAATAACGTGCAGGCTTTACGGAATACCGCTATCCATAGGAGGAGTCAGTCATACCTGTGGAAAGTCGGGTTTTGTTGAAGGTAAACAGTATCCTACGGTTAAGCTGGATATAATTCAAAGCAAACTTTACGAGATATCCGCTGAACTTGTAAAAGAAATTAAGTCCAGATACGTAAAAATGGCGGATATGCTCGTACCGTTATCCATGGCTCTTCTTACCGATTATAATGAAGAGTATCTTGGAATTTCGGACAAAGAGGCCGGCGCAAAAGAAAAAGGTAATAGTTCACCGGATGAAAAACATTTGACAGGATAACAGGATAGACATGATATAAATCCAGTTAATCAAAACTGCTTATCATAACCTCAAGGAGGTAATATGGAATATAAAGACGTGACGGAAACAATTATCGGCTGTGCTTATCGTGTTTATAATAAAATTGGTTGTAATAGTTCACCTGTTTATTTTTTGACAGGATTAACATGATGAACTGGATTAATTTAATCTTGTAAATCAAAACACACATCTTGTATTTGAAAAATTTTACTATTACCTGAACTTAGCGATTCTTGCTGTCAAGAGTCGTCTGTCTATTTTACAAAAACCGGTGCCGTCCGGTAGAAAAGATGAATATTGTTGCAACACGGGATTTA
>DAOVDN010000164.1 GCA_030669465.1 Desulfobacterales bacterium
ATTCAAAGTCTTGCCGTAGAGATCGGTAGAACAATCCCTGGTTTCGGACAGGCAAACTATCCTTCATGGGAAGTCTTGTTGTCGGTTCTGCAACATCAGGTTAGAAAGGGTACAACGCTGATTATAGATGAATTTCCCTATCTGGTACAGAAATCCCCGGAACTACCAAGCGTCATCCAGAAATTAATTGATAGTCAGCAAAATAAAATCAACATCATAATTTGTGGATCTTCACAGCGGATGATGCAGGGCCTGGTGCTTGATGGTTCCGCGCCGTTATACGGCAGGACAGCAGAAATTATCAAGGTTCGGCCCCTTGAGCCGGGATGGATAAAAGAAGCTCTGCCCCTTAACAGCGTTGAAGCAGTTGAGGCGTATTCTGTCTGGGGCGGAGTACCCAGATACTGGGAACTTGCCAAAACGTATCGAAACCAGGAAGAAGCCTGCAAAGAACTCGTTCTGGACAGAGATGGTGTCCTTCACAACGAGCCCATGCGTCTTCTGCTGGATGATATGCGCGGCGCTGGCCAGCCGCATTCTCTTCTTGCGTTAATTGCCAATGGCTCGAACAGATTGTCAGAAATCGCAGGACGTCTGGGCAAACCGGCAACCAGTTTGACCCGTCCTTTGGCCAATTTAATTGAACTGGGTTATATTAAACGAGACTATCCTTTTGGCGAAAGTCCCAGGTCATCGAAAAAGACCATTTACAGACTTGAAGACTCATTTTTATTATTCTGGTACCGGATTGTTCTGCCCAATCATTCACTCCTTGAGCAAGATCTTATTGATGCGGTTTATACTGAATCCCAAAATAAATTTAAGGCCCAGACCGCTGAAATATGGGAGGAAATGGCGCGAAAATCCACAGCCCATCTTACGATTGCAGATATTCGCTGGAAACCGGCGCAGCGCTGGTGGGGGCATGGTCGTGATGGAAAGAATATGGAGATTGATATCATAGCCGAGTCATTAGACAATCAGTTTTTATTGTTCGGTGAAGTCAAGTGGGAGAAGAAAACGAATATGAAAGCAGCAATAAGCAAGTTGAAAAAATCTATCACCAATTTTCCCAAACAGACCGACAAAAAAATAATTATGGCCGTCTGGTGCAAAAATAATATAATCAAAAATGAAGAATGCTCGATAATCAGCCCCGAGGATGTGCTTGCTGGATTAAAATAAAATGGATGCTAAAAAAACACATTTTAGTAACAGGTGGAGCCGGATCATGAAAATCCACCATTTCGGAGCAAAAAATTGTGTTACAGGCTCATGCCATCTGGTGCAGACCCATCCGGGTTCAGCCGACTGTCGAGTAATAGAGAATATTCGGTTCTGCAGGTTAAAATGCTGCTCAATGAGATTGAACATGGTATAGATAGAAAAATCACCATTAAAGAATGGGGAAACCTTTGACCATCCATAGATCATTTTTCTCCAAAAAATAATCCAGTAACTCCTGTCCAAAAGCTTTTAAAAATAAAACAAAATGAGAAACACATAAAATCATGGGCGTCCCCATAGACCATAGACTCCTTGTGGAAAGTCTGAGGTTATGATAAGGGGGGGTGTGGATATCTGGAAGATGAAGGCAGTGTGGTAAGGTGAGAAAGTGTGAGTAAAGCAGGAGGGTAATATGCCAAAATTAAAAGAAATTGATATTAATTATGAGCAAGTACGAGATTTGGTCTATCAATTGGCCTTTGAAAAGAAGATGGCTCTTATAAAGGAAATTGTCAAGGATAGGCGCTATCAGGAGAATTTTTACCGTTTTACGGAATCATTAGTAAAAAAGTATGACATCCCTAATATGAATGAATCGGAATTGGATGCCTTTCTTTCATGAATAATTTTTTGGTGCAATTCTGATTCTGAGGATGTGTGATTACAATGATTCCTAAAATAGTTATCGATACGAATATTTACATTTCGGCGATATTTTGGGGCGGAAAGCCTCGCTCTGTTGTGGATTTAGGTCGCAATGGCCAAATATCGATATTTACGTCATCTACTTTGCCGATCAAAGCTTCTCGAAAAATAACAGTGATTGATGATGATCCGGATGATGATAAATTTATCGAATGTGCTGTAGCATCTCGGGCCGGCTTTATTGTTTCAGGGGATAAGCATTTGTTAAATCTGAAAGAGTATAAGGGAATAAAAAATCATGAAAGCCGCAGACTTCCTGTCCCTCTTTTTGAAAAAATAGTCTCATCGCCTATTGCTATTTTTAATGCGAATGGTAAACAACCTGAACAGATAGTCTGCCCCAAGGCATGTTGCTTTTACTGATCGTCCGCGTGCCAAGGCGAAGATTCACTCGAAGACTGGTTCCGATCAGAAAAACTAAAAATACAACTTGGCGTCCTTCGCTCCTTTGCCGGCCATGTAGGTTCGGGAAATCGTATTCTCGACATCATTTCTCTGATTGGAGCCTTTGGTTTTTATATTTAATTGGGCAGCTATTTTTTCTTTGTTCTGGAAAGGATCATGTGAATCCTGTAAAGCTGCTTAACCTTGCCTTTGGAGGGTTAATTCTGTCTAAAAAAATAGAAACTTATAAACTAATGAGCGTCCCACAGGCCATAAAAACCCCCTCATTCCCGAGACTGCAGCGAATGATTCTACTTCCGCCGATAGGCGGATTGTATTTTCTCAATTCCGTCCGGGAATTGAGAAAGCAACAACAAATCCTGAATATCCTGTTGATCCTGTCAAAAATAAGTCTTTAGCAGAAAAAACGGTTGAAGATGTTCTTCGATATTTCGGAGATAGTCTTAGGGAAGCGCGCACCAACTACAGGCGGTTTGTGGAAAAAGGAATAAAGCATGGACGGCGTGAAGATTTGCAGGGCGGAGGACTGATTCGCAGTAGCGGGGGTGACAAGGCTGGGTTGTTAGGTCTGAAAAAGGAAGAGCGCGAGAAGGGTGATGCAAGAATTTTGGGGAGCGGAGATTTTATTGTTCAGGCATTGAAAAGGGCAAACGAACTTCACGAGCGAAGCATTAAATCCCTGATTTCTTTAAATGAATTGATAAAAAGAGTAAGTAAAGATAGAAACATAGACCTCAAGGATTTGATATCATCTAAGCGCAAAAAGGATATCAGCAATACCAGGGCAATCATCAGCTATTTGGCAGCGATAGAGTTAAGACATAGTGGAGCAAAAATAGCGTCAGAGTTAAGGCTGAGTGAGAAAAGTGTTAGCAGGTGCGTAGAGAGAGGGAAAAAACTGGTTGACAATGATAAAAAACTGTTAGAGCCCCTACGCCGTCCCTTGCAATTTGAATTCACCTTGAATTAATTTGTTTATTGAAAATGCATACTTTGTGTGTTTGACAGAAGGATTATAGGATGTCCCCATGTGCTTTACAGGAGGTAATACGATGGATTTTTATACAACTGTATTAAGAAAAAGTGGCCCATATTGGGTTGCCTTATGTTTGGAAAATGGAATTGTTGGACAGGGTCATACAAAGGAAACGGCGGTAGTAAAGCTAAAAGAAGCGATAGACTCTATTGAGGAAGTTCGAAAGGCAGACGAGGATATTTATTC
>DAOVDN010000041.1 GCA_030669465.1 Desulfobacterales bacterium
CGCATATATCCTGTCAAGGCTGGTGCTTGCTTCATCCAGGGCTTTATCTGTAAAATCGACAGGGCTGCGATAATGTTTGGAAAGAAGAAAAAGACGCACAGCTTCGGGATGATAAGATTTTATTACATCTTTTATCATCAAAAAGTTTCCAAGCGATTTTGACATCTTTTCCTGATTGATATTTACAAAGCCATTATGAACCCAAAACCTTACAAAAGGTTTCCCAAATGCCCCTTCTGACTGGGCAATCTCGTTTTCATGATGCGGGAAGATAAGGTCCTTGCCTCCACCGTGAATATCAAAAGTTTCTCCTAAATATTCAGTGCTCATGGCCGAACATTCAATGTGCCATCCCGGCCTCCCTTTGCCCCATGGACTCTCCCAGACAGGTTCTCCTGGTTTTGCAGATTTCCATAAGGCAAAATCAAAAGGGCTGCGTTTCCTTTTGTCAACCTCCACTCTGGCACCGGCCTCCATATCTTCCAGTCTGCGTCCGGAGAGTTTTCCATAACCTTCAAATTTTTCGACAGAATAATAAACATCGCCGTTTATCCGGTATGCAAAGTTATTATCTATAAGCCTTTCAATAACCTTTATGATCCGGTCAATGTGCTCTGTAGCTCTGGGTTCTTCGTCAGGCTTGTTTACATTCAGGGAATTCATATCCTCATGAAATTCCTTGATATATTTCTCGGCAAGTTCTTTGCAGTCAACGCCTAACTGATTTGCCCGGTTTATTATTTTATCATCAATGTCCGTAAAATTTCTCACATAAGTTACGTCATAGCCTTTTGCTTTTAAATAGCGCACTATAACGTCAAAGGTCACCGCAGACCTTCCGTGTCCGATATGGCAGGAGTCATACACAGTTGGACCGCAAACGTACATGCGCACCCTGCCTGGTTCAATAGGTTCAAATAGTTCCTTTTTTCTGCTTAAGGTATTGTAAATACGAAGAGTCATAATCTTTTTAAAGTAAGCAGCGCAACGCACATTGCTCCAATCCCCTCCCCTTTTCCGATCATTCCAAGCCCTTCAAAGGTAGTTGCTTTGATATTGACTCTATTCGGTTCAATTTTAATTGTTTTAGCAATATTTTTCTGCATAGCCTCTCTATATGGGAAAAGCTTCGGAGCTTCGGCAAAAATGGTAGAATCTACATTACTTATCACAAAGCCTTTGCCGCTGACCATTTCATAAGTTTCTGCAAGAAGCTTTATACTGTATATATCTTTGAGTTCAGGATCTGTATCCGGGAAATGCAGACCAATATCGCCCAGGCCGGCTGCACCCAGGAGAGCGTCACACACAGCATGAACAAGAACGTCTGCATCCGAATGCCCAAGCAAACCCTTTTCAAATGGAATGGTCACCCCTCCCAGAACAAGTTTCCGACCAAAAGCAAGCCTGTGCAGATCATATCCCAGACCTATACGCATATCATTTCTTCTGCTTTCTCTCATTAATCAATTTAACGATAATTTCATCAGCATAATCCAGACGACCGGCAATCGTCTCAAAAAGATGTTTGGCGACTTCAGGATATTTCTCAATGATTTCCGGTAGCTTGTCCCCAGGAAAGCGCTTTATGACTGACCTTCCTTTTGAAAGGATGCTCGCAGATCGCGGTTTGCCTGTTATGGCGGACATTTCTCCAAAGTATTCACCAGGCTGCACTATTTCGGCTATTTTCTTGCGGTTTTTTACAACGATTAAAGCCCCCTGAACAAGTTTGAAAAAATCCGAATCCCTATTCCCTTCCCTGACAATCACATCCTTATCTTCGTAATGCTCTATATCAGGATTAACAAGATATGCGGGCAGGGCCTCTTTGGTTACAGTCGTTTTTTTGAGAATTTCATTGATAGAGGTAAGCCCCTGTCGAATTTTTCCCAGACCTGCATCTCTCAATGTAACCATACCCTCCTGTATTGCAATCTTTCTCAGTTGATTCTCCGGAACAGAGGCATTTATTGCTTTTGCAACTTCCTCGGTTACCGCCATAAGCTCATAAAGACCGAGCCGTCCTTTATAGCCTGTGCCATTGCATGCCCGGCACCCCTTTGGTCCGTATATGGTCAGATCCGGAATTTCATCTTTGGAAAACCCCATGCTCTCTAATTCTCCCGGATCAATATTTTTGACCAAAACCTTGCACTTTGGGCAAAGTCTTCTGGGCAATCGTTGGGAAAGAACCATCGTTATCGAAGAAGACAACATGTAAGGCGGTATCCCGATATCCACAAGACGTCCGATAGTGGAAGGGCAGTCGTTCGTGTGGAGTGTGCTAAAAACGAGATGACCCGTCATGGCCGCCTTGATGGCAATCTCTGCTGTCTCAAGATCACGAATCTCTCCAACCATAATTATATCAGGGTCCTGGCGCAAGAAGGCCCTGAGGGCTGCGGGAAAGGTCATTCCGACCTCTTCCCTGACAGGCACCTGATTGATTCCCTTAAAGTTGAATTCTACAGGATCTTCTGCTGTAAGTATTTTGGTATCTTCTTTGTTCAGCCCGTTGAGAATAGAGTATAGTGTAGTTGTCTTACCGCTGCCGGTGGGACCGGTTACAAGAAGGAGGCCATAGGGCCTGGAAATGCAAGTCTTAAGGGTTTCAAAGGTCTCTGGTTCAAACCCCAATTTTGTAAGGTCTACGTTGAGAGCGCTCTGATCGAGAATACGCAAAACAACGCCTTCGCCAAAAAGAGTAGGCAATGTGGAAACACGAAAGTCAACCGCCTTTTTTTTTCCAAAGCGCATCTTGATCCTGCCGTCCTGCGGTATGCGACGTTCCGCAATATTCAATCCTGATAAAATTTTCACCCTTGAAATTAGAGCGTTCTTTATGCTGATCGGCAGGTTCATCGATTTGTAAAGGGAACCATCCAATCTATATCTTACCTGCAAAGATTTTTCAAAAGGCTCAATATGAATGTCGCTAACCCCGTCATTGACGGCCTTAATAAAAATGCCGTTTACCAGTTTGATAATGGGAGCATCAGAAGCCAGGTATTCGTCGCTTTCTTCTTCTCCGACAGTTTGCAGCTCAATTTCTCCCGCGGCCTCGGAAACCAGAGAGCCGAAGTCATCGACTACGGTAATAGGAGGTTCCTCTTCTTCCTCTTCTTTTTTTACACCAAAGAAACTATTGTATTCTTCATCACTTATCTTATAGTAAGCCCTGTAAGCCTCGACGATATCATTTTGAGTGGAGACACTGATCTTCAAGCCTTTTTGAACTTCACTTTGCAACTGTTCAACCGCAGAAGTATCAGTCGGTTCTGTCATGGAAATCAGAAGGTCATCCCCATCGATTCCTAAAGGGAAGGCCATATATTTCCTGGCCAGATCATAAGGAAGTATTTTGAGAGCTTCGGGATCCGGAGAGATTTTTGATATTATTACAGCAGGATAGTTGTAAATACGGCTTAGTACATTTACAATGGTCTCTTCTTCGATGTGTCCGAGTTTAATGAGTATACTGCCAAGCTTCCCCTGATGTTTTTTCTGATAGCTCAGCGCCTCTTCGAGCTGGTCTCTGGTGATATACCCCTCTTTACTCAGAAGATCGCCAATCCTCATTTTGCCGGCCCCGGACTGATCCCTGATAGTAGCTTTCAGGCTTGATTTCATTGATGAGACCGGCCTGAGAGGTATCGGATGTTTATTTGATGCTGGTTTATTTGATGCTGGTTTATTCATTTAATACAAACTTTCCTCACCTGAACAAGATCGCAGTACCCGGCAAAAATCTTTTCTATTCCATCCTGTTTTAGTGTGGTCATGCCGTCTTTTATGGCCTGTTCCCGTATCTTCTCCATCCTTGCTTTTGTCTGGATCAATCTTTTTGCATCATCTGTTCCCATTAACAACTCGTGTATTCCCATTCTGCCGCGATATCCGGTATTGTTACACGCATCGCAGCCATTCGGCCTGTATAAGGTCAGATCATCCGAAAACGGAATATTTACATTTTTTTTGAAATCCTCTTCACCATATTCCCGTACCAGCCCGTCATATTCCTCTTTTGAAGGATAGTAGGCCTGCTTGCAATCCTTACAAAGCGTATGAATCAGACGCTGGGCAAGGATGCATAAAATAGCATCCGCAAAATTGAAAGGATCCATCCCCATGTCAAGAAGTCTGGTTATACTTTCTGGAGCGCTGTTGGTATGAAGGGTTGAAAACACAAGATGGCCTGTTAATGACGCTTCTATGCCGATTTGTGTTGTCTCCTTGTCGCGCATCTCACCAACCATAATAACATCAGGATCCGCCCTTAAAAATGCACGCATTGCAACTGCAAAATCAAATCCTATCTTGGGCCTTACCTGAACCTGTCTCAAACCTTTTTGAGTGATTTCCACAGGATCTTCAGCCGTCCAGATCTTGACTTCGGGCTTATTGATATACCCCAAAGCTGAATGGAGGGTGGTCGTTTTACCGGAACCTGTAGGGCCGCATACAAATATGATACCATAAGGCTTTGTAATAATGCTTATAAAATTGTCGTAATTTTTTTTTGAAAAACCCATCTTGTCAAACGGAATAGGCTCACCCGCGGCCAGTATACGCATTACCACATCTTCTATGCCCCCCTGGGTCGGAACAGTTGCAACTCTAAGTTCAATATCCTTGCCACCATATTTTTTGAATTTAATCTTGCCGTCCTGGGGTTTGCGGCGTTCTGCTATGTCAAGGCCGGACATAATCTTGATACGCGATACTATTGCATTCCTGTAATTATAAGGAATGGTCTGATATAATGCACAACTACCATCGACTCTTATCCTCACATAGGTGCTCTGCTTTCCGGGATATGGCTCAATATGAATATCAGAAGCTCCCCTGGCATAGGCATCAAGAATTATTTTGTTGACAAGCTGAACAACGGCGCTGTCTTCCTCATCTATGACGGATTCCGCCTCTTCTGCCTCATTTTTCTCAACTTGCAGTTGTGAAATGATTTCATCAATAGCGGCCAGTTCTTTTTCATCCTGAGTAAAGAGAATGATAAAATTGAGGATATCCTGCTTTAATGCCACGCAGATATTAAGCTCTTTACCAGGAAAGAGAGATTTTATTTCGTCAATCTTCTGAAGATCGTAAGGGGTGTCTACTGCTATTACGATTTTGCTGTCTTCAACGCATAGCGGAACCCAGACATTGCTGCGCATGAAAGGGATTTTGAGACCCGCAAGAAGCTCGCCCGGAATCGTTATTTTTTCATTATATTCCACAAATGGAACTCTGTAAAAATTACTAAGAGACTTTCCTATCTCCTTTTTCGGAATCTTAAGGTTCTCTATCAAAACAGCTTCAACAGGATCTTTTCTCTGCCTTGCTTCAACTATTGCTTTATCGAGTTCTTTTTGGGTCAGAATATTATTTTCGATAAGATAAGTAAACTTACTGGTTCTAGCCCTTGCCAACCGTTTCTGATTATACAGAGCAATGCCAAGTATCTTGGCCAGTTCTTTTACGGACCGCTCATCGATTTTTGTAAATGAACTGTTATCTTTCCGATTTATCAGTTGCATTGCCCCAAGCAGATAGTTCTTGAAGACAACCGGGACTACAAGAACCTGCCTTGTGGTAAAACCTGTTTTTTTATCCCAGCTTTTATCGAACTTCAGATCAGAATCGATAGAAGCCAGCTCCTTTTCATCGTAAACATTTTTAATATTTATAAGTTTCTGTTTGAAAGCAGAATATCCCGATATACTGCTTGTCGATATAGGAACACGGATCTCTCCTATCTCGTCTCCGGACTTAAAACGTGACACCAGCTCCCGTTTTCTCCCATCGACCACATAAATAGTAATTCTTTCTGCCTCAAA
Source organism: Desulfobacterales bacterium (assembly GCA_030669465.1). The sequence goes on from DAOVDN010000041.1 coordinate 5,841, forward strand.
AAGTACGGTGATTTCATCCTTCAGACCTATTAAAATTTCATCCAGATTTGCAGCAGCATTTATTTTATTGCAAATCCCCTGAAGTTTTGTCCTGTACTCAACCTCAGACTTGAGGTGCCTGAGATTTACATTACTGACTTTTGGAGGATTAGAATCTTTTAACATGCAGTCTCGTTGCTCGTTGCTCGTTGCTGGTTTCTGGATACTGGTTACTCGTTGCTGGTTACTGGTTGCTCGTTACTCGTTGCTGGTTACTCGTTGCTTGTTACTGGTTGCTGGTTACTGGATAAAATGATAAAAACAGATTACTATCCAGTATCCAGTATCAAGTATCAAGTATCAAGTATCAAGTTTTGTCTTTCATTTTCCAATAGTTATCGTAAATTCTTTTGGCGCCTCCGCCTATAAGCAGAATACCTAAAAAATAGAAACAAAAGCGTATGAAAAATGTGGCGGAAGAAAAATATTCGATTTTTTCTATTTGTGGCATTACCTGAGGTATCCTGTAAAACACCCCTATTCCAGCCAATACCAGCGCAATACCCCAGACAATTCGAACAATTCTTTTGTTTTCGGACATATTAGCTCCATTTCGCTTCGCAATTGGATGATTCGTTGATTCGTTGATTCGTTGATTCGTTTCATCCTAATCATCCAATCATCCAATCATCCAATCATCCACTCGTATGGCTTCTCTTCAAAAATGCCGTCGGGCTTGTTTCCTTGATGTACTTTCGGATTCCGGTTGTAATCGCTTCGCACAATCGATCCTGATATTTCGAATCAGCCAACCTTTTGCATTCCCTCGCATTGCTTATAAATGAAGCTTCTATCAATATGGCAGGCATCTGAGCTCCCAAAAGGACATAAAACGGCGCTTGCTTTACTCCTTTATTCTTGATCCTGCTGTACTTTTTCTTCATACCTTTATATAGCGATTCCTGGACATAAGCAGCCAGGCGGCTAGATTCGTTGATCTTGGCATTTTGCATAAGATCATTTAAAATTGTTTGAAGATCACTTATGTTTTTGGTTGAAGTGGCATTTTCCCGAGCAGCCACCAGAATAGCCTCATCATCCGTAGCCAGGTTCAAAAAATAGGTCTCTATACCGTACGCTCTTCTATCTCTGGCAGCATTTGTATGTATAGATATAAAAAGGTCTGCATTTTTTGTGTTGGCAATAGCTGTACGCTCTTCAAGTGTAAGGTATCTGTCGGAATTACGGGTCAGAATTACCTCGCATTGCAGGTTTTCACGAATCTTTTTGGCAAGCCTTTTTGCAATCTTAAGGACAATATCTTTTTCATGAACGCCTCTAAAATAACCGGGAGCTCCAAAATCTTTTCCACCATGACCTGGATCTATGACTATCCGACCTACACCGAGAGCAAGCTGTTTTGCTAAAGCGCTGGTCGTAATTTTCGTTTTTTTCTCTGCAGTCTTCAGTGTTGATTCTGTTGCAAGTGTTTCCTTTGCGGCTCTTCCCCACACATCTATAACAATTCTGAACGGACTCTTGAGAGAAAATATCTTGTATGTTTTAGAAGACTTGATATCAATAACAACTCTAACCGAATCCGTTGTAAACTGGCCTGCCCGTGCATTTCTAAGCAGATTATCATTGATAGGAATAACTTTTTTAATGTCTCTTCCCAGTCTGCTGTTGTTTAAATCAATATACAGGCGCTGGGGCTTATTGATTAAGGGATCTTTTTTAAGGAACCTGTGAGAATATGATGTTTCCCTGTCCGCATCGATAACAATACGGGTGTAGCTTGGATTGGACCAGAATCGTAGACTGGTAACGGTTGTGATCTTGCTCGCAGCAAGCTTGACATTCTTTTTGATTTGACCCTTAACCGCGGATGGTTTCTTTTTTACATAGCGTGCCTTTTTAGATGCAACTTTTTTAGTCCCTGTTTGAGAGAGGGAGCGTATTGCCCTGGCAGCATCATGCCGATACTTGCTTTTCGGAAAGCGCTTTACAATACGCTCAAAAATATCGAGCGCCTCTTTTTTATCAGACTTTTTAAATGAACGTTTGTAAAGCTCCCAGTAGAGACTCCCGGACATATACAGACCTGCAGCGGCCCATGGGCCTGAAGGAGCATGTCTGTAAACAGCCTGAAACTTCTCAAT
>DAOVDN010000082.1 GCA_030669465.1 Desulfobacterales bacterium
GATACAGCCAGGTTGGCTGGAAGGCTGACTTTAAATCCAATAAAACATCTTGATTTTATAGGTTCATTTCTCCTGCCAATAATGCTGAAACTCACCGGGTCACCCATTATTTTTGGTTATGCCAAACCAGTGCCTGTCAATTTTGCCAACCTTAAAAATTATAAAAGTGCCGTTATTTATGTTGCATCTGCAGGAGTTTTAGCGAATCTGGTTTTAGCGGTTATCTCAGGAATACTCTTTCAATTACTGGGTCGCTTTGAGCCGTTATGGTATGATTCCATATTCAGGCCTGTTATCTTAGGTCTGTTTCTTATGTTATGGTACAGCGTAGTGATCAACCTTGTTCTGGCTGTTTTCAACCTGATACCAATCCCGCCATTGGACGGAAGCCGGATACTTTCCATGCTTCTGCCGGTATCTTTAAGGATACAATATGCGCGGATTGAACGATTCGGCATGATAATAATAATTTTATTGCTTATAACAAATTCACTAAGCTGGCTTTTCTCATTTTTTGTTATACCTTTGAGCAATTTCTTGCTTGGAAGATAGATTGGTTGCTCGTTGCTCGTTGCTGGTTGCTCGTTGCTCGTTGCTGGTTGCTGGTTGCTGGTTGCTCGTTGCTCGTTGCTCGTTGCTGGTTTTCAGCTTTGAGCTTTGAGCTTTGAGCTTTGAGCTTTCAGCTTCTTGTTGCTCGTTGCTGGTTGCTTTGAGCTTTGAGCTTTTAGCTTCTTGTTGCTGGTTACTGGCTTGCGAATTCGGGTGGCATGGACAAACTTGTTTGTCCGTGTCTGAGGAATTGAGAAATTGATGGATTGAGGGATTGAAATCAATAGATGCCTTCAATTCGTAATTCCTAAATTCCTAAATTATGAATGGGAGATTCTTATATGACCGTGAAAAAACGTATATTAAGCGGGATGCGACCAACAGGGCCGCTTCACCTCGGCAACCTGCATGGCGCACTTCTAAACTGGGTGGAAATGCAGGAGCAATATGACTGTTTTTTCTTCATAGCAGACTGGCATGCCTTAACCAGTGACTATGAAGACCCAAGTTCTATTTCGGACTATGTCAGGGATGTGATGATAGACTGGCTGAGCGCCGGGATTTCACCTGACAGGAGCACCCTTTTTGTCCAGTCGCATATCAAGGAACATGCAGAACTCTTTCTTATCCTTTCCATGATAACGCCTGTGCCGTGGCTTGAACGCAACCCGACCTACAAGGACCAGATTATGCAGCTTAGCAACAAAGACCTTTCCACCTTTGGTTTTTTAGGCTACCCCGTGCTCCAGGCCGCAGACATCATCATGTACAAGGCATATGGTGTCCCGGTAGGAATAGATCAGGTTCCACACGTTGAAATTACACGGGAAATTGCCCGCCGATTCAACTATCTTTATAGGGAAGTATTTCCTGAACCAAAAACCATCTTAACCAAAATGCCTAAGATATTAGGCATAGACCGCCGCAAAATGAGCAAAAGCTATAACAATGCCATTTACCTGTCAGACAGCAAGGATGATATAGCCTCCAGGGTGGCAAAGATGATTACCGATCCTCAGCGTGCAAGGAAGAATGATCCGGGCAATCCTGACGTATGTAATGTTTTCGAATTTCACAAGATATACACTGACACAGGAACTTATGACAAAATAAACAATGATTGCCGCATAGCTAAAATAGGGTGTGTTGAATGCAAGAAAATAATGGCTCAAAACCTCATCAAGTACCTTGAACCGATTCGTGAAAAAAGGAAGTATTTCAAAGCCAGGCCCGGACTTATTGACGACATCATCATGGATGGAAACAACAAAGCAAGGAAAGTTGCCAAGCAGACCATGGAAGAAGTCAGGTCTGCAATGAAAATGCAGGGATGAACGATACCGGATTATTAATAGAAAATAATCAATCATCAAGCGCCAATGAACAGACCTATAATGTGCAACTCAATGACATCTTTGAAGGTCCAATGGACCTCCTTGTCTATCTTATCAAAAAAAATGAGGTAAACATCTATGACATTCCAATCGCCCTGATAACAGACCAGTATCTTAAGTACCTGGAATGGATGAAGTCGATGAACATAGACTTTGCCGGAGACTTTATTGTCATGGCAGCCACCTTGGCCCAGATAAAGTCAAGGATGCTTCTTCCTGTGCATGAAGATGAAGAAGATAAAGAAGAAGATCCCCGCCTGGAGATCACAAAACCTCTTCTGGAATACCTGCAAATGAAGTCGGCTGCTGAGCAGTTGGCCGAAAGGAATCTACTTGGAGAAGATACTTTTGTCAGGAATCCGGATAAAGAACTTTATTTGATAAACAGAGATGATGAAATTATAAAGGTCGGCCTGTTTGAACTCATCGATGCATTTCAAAAAATACTTGAAAACAGATCCACAGATCGCGGAGTGGATTTTACTCTCGACACGATATCTGTAAAAGAGAGGATTTCTGAAATCGTGGATATCTTTGAAGAAAAAGGATCAATAACTTTTGGCGAGCTGTTTCCTTCAAATGCCGGCAAGAGCGAAGTTATATTGACTTTTCTTGCAATACTGGAAATGGTCAAGCTCTGCCTCGTCAGGACTGTCCAGCACGTCCAGACCGGCATTATCAGACTTTTTTATTTGTAGCCAGCCGCTTATGATCTTAACTTTTGTGTCAAGTTTTTGTGAAAACTCATTATTCCAGCTACTTAGCACGTGATGCTGGATGCTGGATGCTGGATGAAACCGAATCGCTGAAGGATGAAGCCCTATACCAAGACCTTTATGAACGATTATAGACTTTGGGAAAGAAGATAAACTTCTTTATTCGATCTGTAGAAAAGGAGCGTGGAACAGATTGATGATGTTGCTGGGCAAGATAGACTTGTCGGCAGGCAAGCAGGTGGAAAGTTCTTTATCCAGTATCCAGAAACCAGTATCCAGTATCGCTTCGCTTCAAGCAATGGATTACTATTCTCCTCAACACGTCGGTTTGAGGCGGAATTTCGATAGCTGTTTATAATGAAAGATATAAAAAGTATCATTGAAAGCCTGCTCTTTGTTGCCGAAAATCCGCTCACAATAGATCGTATTAAGAATGTACTTACTATTTCTGATGCAAAAGATATCAAAAACGCACTGTCAGAGCTTTCTGATGAATATGAAGCCCGCAGGGGCGGTTTTTTTTTAAGCGAGGTTGCCAGTGGGTATCAGATCCGCACCAGACCCGAGTATGCAAAATGGATCAAACGCTTAATACAGCCAGATCCAATTCGTATCAGCAAGGCGGCCATGGAGACCCTGGCAATTATCGCCTATAAACAACCAATAATGCGAAGCGATATTGAACACATAAGGGGAGTTGATTGTGGAGGGATACTTCGCACGCTGTTTGAACGTAAACTCATCAAGATTCTGGGACGCAAGAAAATTCCCGGCCGGCCCTTGATCTATGCAACCACAAAGCAATTTCTAGAGATATTTGACTTACAAGATCTAAAAGACCTCCCCACACCAAAAGAGATAGAAGAGCTTGGAAATCCAGCATCAGAAAAGAGAGTCTAAGGGACTCGAAAAAGTGCTTGACTTAAAAATCAATAATCCACTATAATAACACATCTTTCGAGTCTCTAAGGAACGGGCGGTTAACTCAGTGGGAGAGTGCTACCTTCACACGGTAGAAGTCACTGGTTCAAATCCAGTACCGCCTACCAATTGTCCAATCTAATTCCCGCCTCGCATTAACCCGCCCCCGTAGCTCAGTGGATAGAGCATTGGATTCCTAATCCATGTGCCGCAAGTTCGATTCTTGCCGGGGGCACCAGCAAAAAGCCAAACTATTTTAGAGGGTTAAGTTATTTTTGCGCAAGCCCTTAGCCGTGAAGCAAAATTCCCGAAGGAAGGGTCTCGCCGAAAATGGCGCTTTCTTCCTGTTTTGCCATCGGGATCACATCTTTTAAGAATTTTATATTGGGAATGAAGAACTCATATTGAGACATCCAGTCAATAGTGCGGTCAATTGTGGAAGAATCAAGATCTCTCATGCGGTCTCCGGTTTTGCGTGCAAGTTGTGCAAGGGCATTCCCTACAGGTTTAGGGTCATGCCAGGTCTGGGATAGAATGGTTTTGATCCAGGAAGAAATTTCATCCGGAGGTATTACTCTGTCAACAGGACCATAAAGAAGCTCTCTGGCGCCGATACGTGAAAGGGACCAGAAGTGCTGTGGCTTGCATCTTTTCGGCTCTATCTGAGAAAGAAGCAGACGCCCCCACTTAATCTTATCCTTGACCAGAAGCCTTTCCATGTTTGCAACCGCCATCCAGATTTCAAGGCCTTCCTGGAACGACAGCCTGGTCTTCGCTCTCTTCTTAGGCATGATAACAGGTGTAAGCTCTTGAATAAACTGCCTTTGCTGTCCAGGCTTCAGACCTCCCGCAACCCTTCTCCACATGATCCACCATTCAGAACGAACTTGTGCATTCTTTGTATGGGTCGGACCCTCTTTATAAATTTTCCATAAATTTTTTATCCGGTGCTCATCAAAACCATCTCCAAATCCTGGCCTCATGCAGAATCCTGTGAGATTCAGCCATCTACTTTCATATTCAGGCGCAAGATTTCGAGCATTTATAAGTTTTAACATCTCATCTGCTATGCTCCGAATAAATCGAAGCGGCCATTTATCCCTGGAACTTTCAACACCGGCTCTTCTTAAAATATCTGCAATATCTTTACCCAGGGCTTCAAGAGATCTCCTGTCACTCACGTCCGAGAATACATTGCGGACTTTTGAGCAGACATTTTCCACAATCGATTCTTCAAAAACTTCTTCATCCGAAACATCGATTATTGCTGTTGCATCACGCAATTGAAACTGAAGCCGCCAGCGATGGTTACTCACAAGAGAACGACACCAAAGAGCAAGAGTGCCCATCTCAGTATAATCAGCCTCAATATGAACAGGGATCCTTGCCTTAATACCCTTTTTCCCAAACTGGATAACCGTTTGTATCGGCGGAAGAGATGTCAAAGAATCATCTATCTTAACAAGATCGCCACACCTGTCCCCTGAACGAAAGCTGGAACTGTAAATATCAAAACTAACCGGCTGGTTTGCCAGAACTTCAAACTTTTTATCTTTTAATTCGATACTTGTCCCCTCTTCCAGGCCCCGCTCCACAATGCATATGGCATGTCTTTTGTCTTTTTCTTCTGCCCCTGCAACACCAAGGTAAAAGGAACGAGCGCTTCCGCTTCCGACCCGCACCCCCTGTCCGATCTTAACAAGACCGTAATATGAAGCCCCAAGTGCAACAGCCAGATCAAGATCAGAATTTTCAAGCACTCTCGGAAGACCTGTATCCTCCTCATTAAACCAGTGGCGTATGCCTGCTCTTATCCTTTCCTGGACAAGTTGGGGTTTCAATGAACCGCCATTAAAAAGAATCAGATCAGGCGCATAATTATCTTTATTTAATATTTTTGCCACATCCTCTTTATGCTCTTCCAGGAACCAGCCAAGATGGCTGGTTATAGATGATTCCTGTTCATAGGCAAGCCCAAATTCGGTTATCTCTTTTTGGACGTCTTTTTTCTTTGCAACTTTCGGATCTGCAAGCGGGAAAAAGCCTTCCAATACGGTTTCTTCCACATCTTTACGTTCCAGAGAAGCTGAAATCGTTCCTGCAATAAGCCTGCTTCCTTCTCCGATCAAGGTTATCTTTTTTGACTCTAATCCTCCGTTTAATATGACCTCCTTTGCCTGCCTGCACTGATGACAGAGAGTCTTCCATCTGTCTTTGCTTAAGGAAAGTTTTTTCTTACCAAAACGCATCTCTATATGTCTTGCCAGGGCAAGATCTATATTGTCTCCACCAAGAATAAGGTGATCTCCAACAGCAATTCTTTCAAATCTGGGGGCTCCATCCACCTCTTTCAAGGTGATCAAAGTAAAATCGCAAGTCCCTCCGCCGACATCACAAACAAGAATGAGTTCGTTTGGTTTTACAAATTTTTTCCAG
>DAOVDN010000101.1 GCA_030669465.1 Desulfobacterales bacterium
TTGATCTGGCTACCCTTATATACTTTCATGTCAAAATCAGCATCAACCCAATCCTTTCCTGTGGAAGATACAAATACATCTCCGATCATAAAAGTCACAGTGCCCGCAGCTTGCTGGTCAACATCCGCAAATGATGAAAAAGGAGCGAGAGACAAACATATAAGTAGACTTATTTTAGATAGTTTTTTCATTTTAAGCATATTCCGCTCCTGTACGCTGTATTTTAATGTATAACTTTAGTTACGTGCGCCCAAAGGGTGCTAAGTTCGGAATCTACTTGCTTTTCATGGTAAACGAACCGTTCCAGTCTTTACCTGGTGGATTTGTCTTGAATTCATCGCACCGCAAAAGCATTGTTCTGCTGGGTCCGTCATCAGGCGTAATCTCCAAAGCTTTTTTAAAAAAATTAACAGCTCTTTCCCAATCCTGATTCCTGTATGCATAAAGGCCTTTGGTGTAATAATCTACTGTTTCAATCATGCGATCATCATTATCTTCCGGGTAACCTAACAATTGATAAACAGTTACAGGCTCTTTCTTCCCGACAACATTTATTGAATCTATCTCTCTTGCTATGATCCTGTCGCCTGCTGCCCTGTAAGTTGTTTCACCGATCAGAGTATAAATTCCGTATATCTTGTTAACACCTTCCAGCCTTGCCGCAATATTAACCGTATCTCCCATCATTGTATAGTCCATACGGCTTTTTGATCCCATGTTGCCCACTACGGCAGGGCCTGAACAGAGACCGATCCGCATCTTTAGCTCAGGCTTTTCTTTCACTTTCCAGATTGCTCGAAGCTCAGCCAGCCTTTTCTGCATTTCGATGGAGGCCATGCAGGCTGTTTCAGCATGATTATCAAGTTTATTTGGAGCGCCAAAAAAAGCAATGATAGCGTCACCTTCGAATTTGTCCACAGTCCCTTCATGATTTAAGATTATATCTGTCATTTCCGTTAAGAATTCATTCAAAAGGTCAACCAGTTCTTTTGGAGTAAGCTTTTCAGAAATGCTTGTAAATCCCTGAACATCTGAAAAGAATGCAGTAATTTCCCGTTCTTCACCTCCGAGCTCAAGAGTTTCAGGGGATTCTATTAACTGCTTGACAACTGTGGGGGCAAGATAGGTTGAAAAAGCATCTTTAATAAATCTTTTCTGTCTTGATTCCGTAAGGTATCTGTATGCGGTAATGCCTACATATACTAAAATCATCACGGAAAGCGGATAAACAAGATTAAGAATCAATCCCTTTTCGGAAAACAGGTACTGGCAAAGCAAAATATGGCCGATAAACAAAGAAGAACCGGTCGCAGCGCCTGATATAACCCCTGCTCGAGAGAGTACAATTCCGAGAAAAAGCCCCGCAACTATAATGGCTGTGATATCAAAAATACTTGCCCAGGCCGGCTGATACATAAAATCCTCTGACAGGATACTGTCCACAATATTTGCATGGATTTCAAGACCCGGGAAAACGCTTCCAAACGGAGTAACCCGCAAATCATATATTCCAACAGCAGTTGCCCCCACTATTACAATCTTGTCTTTTAAAAGACTGCCGGGAATATCTTCATTCAGTATGTCGGTAACCGGAATGTGAGGAAATGTCTTTTCTTTCCCCCGGTAATTTATCAGAATTCGTCCCAACTCGTCTGTAGGTATAGACAATCCGCCGATCCGCACCTCTTCTACGCCGTATTCAGCTACTTTAACGGAAAGCGGGATATTGAGGAGGGCGCTTATCGTCATCAAAGATAATGGGGCGTAGAGAGATTCTTTGAATTTAAGCACAGCAGGCATCCATCGCACAACTCCATCCTGGTCAGGATACATGTTGAAGAACCCTGAGTAGCTGGTTGCGTTTGAAATCAGCTCTATGTTGGATTGAGGAGTTAGCGCCTCTATAAGCGGCACATTTCGGGCGTCATCGGATGTATAACGTTCCATGGAGTATCTGGACCCGGTGATATTTTCCTGGTGAATAGAGATATCTTTTTCATTTAAATGCTCTGAGCTTTCGGGATCCATTTGAAAAAAATATCCCAGTACGACACTGGCGCTGGAATTTGCTATGGCGTTTGCCAGGAGTTTATCGTTGTCAGCTTGCGCCTTTAATTTTTTCAGGTAATTTTCAATCCCTTTGTCTTGAATATCAAAATTTTCTACAGCAGTCTCTATATTTTCTATGGCTTGAACTACCCTTTTATCGTCCGGTTCAAGAAATCCTATGTCAAATGCTATAACACTGGCTCCTGCCTTTGAAAGTTTCGTAACAAGATCTGCCAGCTTCGATCTGGGCCAGATCCATTTTCCTTCCCTGGCAATACTCTTTTCATCAATTACAGCCAGCACTATCCCCGGATTGGGAGAAATTCTTTCCCTGGCTTCAAATCTTAAATCAACGGTCTTTAGTTCCATAAGGTCAAGAAAGGGAATTCCTGTAAAATAGGCAAAGCTTCCGATTAATACGATAAGAATGGAAATGAGAAGAGGCTGCGGCTTGATATGTTTTTTCAGAAAAGGCATTCTTTCCCCCACGAGGCTGCGAGTTACTTGAATACTTATCTAATTTTGTTGACCTTTTTGTTTTTTATATTGTAATACTTATCGAAAGTCAACAACACGCCTGAAAGCCGTTATTGTACAAAGTGTCATTGGTCATTGGTCATTGGTCATTTGAAAAACATCTTAAGGCATCCATTCATTCGCCGGTTAACACTTTTTTTAAATTAAGCAAAACCAAACGGCTTTTGGCTGCTAAACTAACCTACGAGTAAAAGTGTAAACTACTTTTGAGGTTATACGAAAGATGTCCATCTTAAAACAACATACTGTCTTATTGGGACAAATGACCAATGACGAATGACCAACGAGCAATATGGATCAAATAGCAGGTTATATAGGCAGAAGAACCTTAAAGTCCGTAGATCATATCCTTGATCTATTTGCCTTTGCTTATAGAATACTTATTCTGATTTTTCAAAGACCGATTGCGGGCAGAGCGCTTGTCAGAAGGTTTGCTCTGGAACAGGTATATTTTACATGTATTCAGGCTCTTTCTCTAATTATTCCTATTGCACTTATTATCGGCAGCATGCTTATCGTTCAGTTTGCCAAGGTGTCAGGCCAGTACGACCTGGGCAAAACAACTGTGCTTCTTATTATGAGAGAGCTTGGACCAGGCATTACAGCTCTTTTGGTTATATTGAGATCCGCTACTGCGGTAAGCATAGAGATCGGCTACATGAATGTTCTCCATGAAATAGATGCAATTGAAATGGCCGGTCTTGATCCCATGCGGATAATATGCCTTCCAAGGTTGATAGGTATAACTTCTGCTATATTTTGTCTTTTCATCGTTTTTGATATAATATCGATATTTGGCGGATATGCTATAGTTTGGGCTTTTACTTATATTCCTGTCGGCAACTTTTTAGAGCAGATCGGAAAAGCCGTGACCGCCACAGATATAACAGTAGGAATTGTAAAAGCCGTATGTTTTGGAATTACTATTACCATCACATGCCTTTACCACGGATTTGCTCCGATGAAACAGATCACAGAGATACCAAAAAGAACCTCCAGGGCGGCTATTGAGTGTTTTTTTTACTGTCTGGTGATAAATGTCATTATATCAGTAGTATTTTACATGTGAGGGATTGAGGAATTGAGGGATTGAGGAATTGAGGGATTGAGGGATTAAAATCAGCAGAATACCTTCAATTCCTAAATTCCTAAATCCCTAAATCCCTAAATATCTTTCTGTCTTGATGGCTGAACTATTACGGTTTTGTTTGCGAAGATTTAAATGCAATTGATTGAACTTTCGGATTATACCCTTACTCTTACAGGAACAGGAAACGGTCTTAATGAATTTTATTTTGCCCTTTCAAAGGGGGATATCTGTTCTATACATGCAGATTCGGAAGATGATGCGCATATATTCCTCAAAGCCCTGGCAACACTCATACGTCCTGTTAAAGGCACTTACCGCTTTATGGGTGAAAAAATAGATTTTTCAGACTATCGAAACCTTCTTCCCTGCAAAAAAAAGATAGGCTATATCTCTCAGGATTCAGCCATGATAAGCAACAAAACGGTTCGAGAGAATCTGCTCTTTATGAGATACTATTTTGAGAATTCTCTTTTAATTACACTTGATGAAAATGCTTCAAGGCTGTGCAGCATTTTCAACATTCAGGATAAACTTGATATGCATCCGGCAGAGATTAGCCTGATGGATTTGCGTATTGCCATTACAATCCGCGAACTGAGCAAGTCTCCTGATTTGCTGCTCATCGAACATCCTGAAGATTTCATAAGTCATGCTAAATTTGATTTTTTTGTAAAAATCTTAAAGGATATGCTATTGTCCGGACTTACCGTTGTTTTTATATCCAATAAGAAAAGTTTTGTTGAAGAGTTTTCCGATAGGAATATACTGATTACAGGTGGAACTTTAACAACGGTTTAAGCTTAACAAATTAATCAAACCATGGAACTTGATTTCAACAAAAAAGAGAAAATAGCTGGTACGTTTATAATAGTTGTTGCAATTCTACTGCTGACTACGGTGGTAATGATCGGACGCGGCAAGGACTGGTTTAAGACATATGTTATTTATTATACAACGTTTGATGAAAGTTATAATCTTCAGGAAAATGCCTCTGTAAAGCTATACAATGCCAACATTGGAAAGGTAAAAAAGATTACCCTTGTTGGAGATAAAGTAAGAGTTAAGCTGGCGATTTTAGAAGAGTATGCATCCAGAATTAGAAGTGATTCCGTGGCAACTGTGGAAAGCCCGACATTTATTGGATCTGAATATATCTCTATACAGCCCGGTAGCGCTGATGCCCCTCTGGTTCCCGAAGAAGGGGAAATTCCCTCCATGGCAAAAAAATCGATATCTGACATCCTTACAGAATTTCAGGTAGAAGAGACAGCCAAAAAAATTATCAAAGCAGTCCAGGATCTCTCAGAAATAGCTGAAATAATGCGGAAGCCGGATGGCCCCTTCTTTGCTGCCATTGATACCATCAATAAAACACTTTCTCATTTTGAAAAGATTATTCGGGATATAGAGGCCGGTAAGGGTACTGCCGGCGGGATATTAAAATCCAGAGTGCTGCTCGAGAGAATCCTTGACGACCTCGATAAATTAGGAGATATCCTTGACAATATAAAAACCGCTTCTGCAAAAACACCCGAGACAATAGACCAGGTGCAGGACAACCTGGCAGCAATAAAGAAGATCGGAGATGGAATATCCGAGAGCATATCAAGCGTTAAAAGGATCTTAAAGGAAGTTGAAGAAGGGAGTCATGACATACCCGAGGTTACGCAAACTACAAAGCGAGGAATTCGGGAGATCAGGGAAGGTGTGGAAAACATA
>DAOVDN010000087.1 GCA_030669465.1 Desulfobacterales bacterium
TATGCGGAGAGCTTTGCATCAAAGACAGGACTCAAGATTAATGTGATAAGGACGGGGAAGCCAGGGATGTTATCCAGGCTTGCGTCTGTATATCTTTTCCGGGCAGTCAAAGAGATACTTAACAATGTTTTCAAACATGCCGGGGCACAGGAAGTGATGCTTGCCCTACATAGTTCGGAATCGAGACTCAGAATCGTTGTGGACGACGACGGCAGGGGATTTGACGTAGATGGTATGCACAAAATGCCTATGAGCACAGCCGGCATTGGGTTTGTCAACATCCGGCAATGGGCCTCTGATATGGACGGCAGCTTTTTCGTTGAATCAACACCAGGGCATGGAACCAGGGCGGTTATTGATGTGCCGGTCCAAACGGGAAAGAGCCAAGAGCAAAGAGCTGAGAGCAAAGAGCTGAGAGCAAAGAGCTGAGAGCTGAGAGCAGAGAGCTAAACCGGCAAGGTATAGTCGAGTGGTCATTGGTCAAACCAGCTATAAGAAACTCAAAGCTGATAAGCTCAAAGCTCAAAGCTCAAAGCTCAAAGCTTTACGCTCTTTGCTCTACGCTACTAACCAAACGGACAGGATATGACTACCAGAATCTTTTTAGCAGATGACCACGTTATTTTTCGTGAAGGACTTCGAGCTCAACTGGACGGCGTTGAGGGCATGGAGGTGGTTGGCGAGGCAGGGGACGGGCGACAGGCTGTGAAGCTGGCGGAGAAAATTAAGCCCGATGTCATTGTGCTCGATATCTCCATGCCCCTGTTGAATGGAATTGAGAGTACGCGGCAAATTATTAAGGCTGTTCCGAAGGCGAGGGTGATTATACTCTCTATGCACAAAGATCGCCAGTATATCACTGAAGCGCTCAAGGCGGGAGCGCTTGGATATATCGCAAAAGAGGAAAGTTTTGACCGGTTGGTTGCCGCTATTAAAACTGTTTTGAAGGGAAAGATTTATCTCTGCCCCGACACAGAAAATATCGTGCTGAACGATTTTGTCAGGCAATTGCGATCAGAGAATTCCACCACATCAAGCTCCCCGCTTACAGATCGTGAAAGGGAAGTTTTGCAGTTGATTGCCGAAGGCAAAACCGGCAAGGATATTGCCGGAATCCTTTTTGTCAGTTCCACCACAATAGATACACACCGCAGAAATATCATGAGAAAACTGGGTATCCACACGACAGCAGGTTTAGTCAAGTACGCCATCCAGCACAAGATTATCTCCTTAGAGTAGAAATGGTAATTATTCAGCCACGAATGAACACGAATTTATACAAATAACGCAGAGTAAAAAGCAGGGTTCTCTGTGCCAGGATTTTTATTCGAGTCTATTTGTGTCAATTCGTGGTTGAATAGTTAGGAACGGGGACGGTCTTAAATAATTCGCAATTCCTGAATTCCTAAATTCGTAACCACCTGTAAAAAGTCCTTTTTTATAGGTGCATCATAATTTTCCAAGGAAAAAATCATGGTATTACAGGATACATAAAATCATCATTTAAGCCGATAAGAAAATATATTTAAAAATGTTAACATGAGGATGATATTATGCCTGTCTGTACTCCCAAATTCCCAATCCCAAATTCCCAATCTCCAATCCGAAGATTCTCTCTCTGTGCGGATACGACATGAGTCGGATATTGCTTTTGTACGTCAGCAAGCCATGTGTTTAACAAAGAAGATGGGTTTAAACGAAACCGATCAGGCTTATGTGGCTACGAGCATCTCCGAACTTGCCGCCAATCTATTTTTTCACGCCATTAAGGGGATTATAACAGTAAAGATGATTACCCTGTCTGATAGAAAGGGGCTGGAAATTTTGAGTCAGGATAAAGGACCCGGAATAAAAGATATCAACCTGGCGTTCAAGGATGGTTATTCCACAAACAGGGGTCTTGGCGGCGGATTGGGAGGGGTGCGGCGGATGATGGACGAACTTGAGATAGAATCAATGGCCGGGAAGGGCACGAGGATAGTGGCGAGAATATGGCGGAAAAAATGAAATTTTGTGTCAAAAAAAGACCATTATCGGGCAACAAAAAGTGCGGGGACCTGAGTTTCATCAAGGAATTTGACGGAAAGATCCTGGTAGCCGTGATTGACGGTCTTGGTCACGGCAAACATGCTGAAGATGCCGCCGTAAAGGCTGCCGAGTACCTGGAAAACAACTATCGTCTCAATCTTTCGGATATCTTCCATGGATGCAATGAATCCCTGAAGAAAACTGTAGGGGCTGCCATGGGCATTGCTCTTATAGATCGTGATAATTGCCGGATAACCTTTGCCGGTGTGGGAAATATCGGCGCTCGTGTTGTGTCGGACAGGAGTTTCAGCCTGGTATCCGATTTTGGTATTGTTGGAGCGGGAATCCGGAAAGTAAGAGAAGAAAAGAGCGAGTTTAAAGATGGAGATACGATAATCATGTATTCAGATGGCATTTCAGAAAAATTTGATGTCTTTTCCTATAAAGAGGATGTCCGATCCGATCCCCAGAGACTGGCTGAGTCGATTTCAAACGAATTTTGCTGCAGCCGTGACGACTCTATCATAGTGGTTGGTCGAGTGGGGAATTAGTCGAGTAGGGAAATGGTCGAGTAGGAAAATAGTCGAGTAGTCGAGTGGGGAATAGGGAATTGGGAATAGGGAATGATGGTAGGGCCGTCCTACGTGGCGGCTGTTTTTTGATAATCTGCGAAAATCTGCGAAACCTGCCCGCTAAACCGGCCAAGGGGGGAATGTTATGGGAGCGATAGAAACCTTGCAGGATATTGCCGAGCAGAAGCTAGCAGAAGAGATGTTGCAAAAAAGCGAGCAGCGATACCGATTGCTCTTTGAGAACTCCCTCGACGGTATGTGCACAAGCACCCCGGAAGGGAGATTTATAGATGTAAACCCTGCATTGGTAAGAATGCTTGGCTATGAGAGCAAAGAGGATCTCCTTTCGATCAGTATACCAAAAGGCGTCTATGTTTCAGAATCAGACCGGCCGGGCGCAACCCAGAGAAACAGGATATTCCGCACCCGGTTCAAGAGAAAGGACGACAGCCAGATAAGCGTGGAGATCAACTCCTGGGTCTTTTTTGACGAAAAGGGCGAGCCTGTTTACTATGAAAACATAATTCGAGATATCACCGGCAGGGAGAGGTTGGAGGAGAGGCTGTGGCAGGCGGAGAAGATGGAGGCTATCGGCACGCTTTCCGGCGGGATTGCTCATGACTTTAACAATGTCCTTGCAGCCATAATTTGGGGCACAGAGCTTGCCCTGGACCGGATTCCGGAGGGGAGTCCGGCGCGGCGTAATTTAAAGCAGGTGCTCGATGCGAGTGATCGAGCAAAAGATCTGGTAAACCAGATACTTGCCTTTTCCAGACAGGGAGATCATAAGCCAAAACCAGTACAAGTCAGCGTTATTGTCAAAGAAGCTTTCAAGTTCCTCAGAGCATCGCTGCCTGCCACCATCGAGATTCGCAGAAATATCAAAACCATATCGGACATGGTTCTGGCTGATGGCACGCAAATATATCGGGTGCTGATGAATCTTTGCATTAACGCAGCCCATGCCATGCAAGACAATGGAGGTGTTCTGGAGATCAGCCTGGAGGATGTGGATATTGATGCCGGCGCTGCGGCTCGATATCCGGATTTAAAGGTCGGACCATTCTTAAGACTTACTGTGAGCGATACAGGCCATGGTATGAACCCTGAGGTCAGAGAGCGGATATTCGATCCATTTTTTACCACCAAGGGGCTATCCGAGGGGACAGGTATGGGACTTGCCGTGGTCTACGGAATCGTAAAAAACTATGGAGGAGCAATTAAGGTCAAGAGCGAGCCTGGAAATGGGTCTGTTTTTCAGATATTTTTTCCCAGGTTTAATGAGGCTGTTGCACCGGAAATCGAGGCGTTCGAACCCATTCCGGGTGGGAGCGATCAAATACTTTTTGTAGACGATGAGCAGGTTTTGGCTAAAATGGGACAAAACATTCTTCAGAACCTTGGCTATAAGGTCGTTGCCAAAACAAGCTCCGTCGAGGCCCTGGAGACTTTTCGAGCCCAGCCGGACAGATTTGACCTTGTCATCACCGACCAGACCATGCCTCACATGACGGGTGAAACTCTGGCCAGAGAACTTGTGCAGATCAGAAAAGATATTCCGATCATCCTTTGCACAGGATTCAGCAATGTAATTTCGGAAGAAAGGGCCATGGCCATGGGTATTAGAGAGTTTGTCATGAAACCTTTTGCCATTCGCCAGATAGCTCAGAGTATCCGGAGGGTACTGGATTAGCAAGCAGCAACAAGAAGCTGAAAGCTCAAAGCAACCAGCAACGAGTAACCAGCAACCAGCAACGAGTAACTAAAATGGCATCCATTCTTATCATCGATGACGACAAAATACTTTGCGATATGCTGTCCGATATGGTGAGCCAGATGGGACATGACGTCATATGCGCTTTCAGCCTTAAGGATGGGCTCGAAGAGGCGTATTTGAAAGCATTTGATGTTGTCTTTCTTGATGTGCGGCTGCCGGATGGAAATGGGCTGAATGCGTTGCCGGAGATCGGGCGGACACCTTCTTTGCCTGAGGTGATTATTATTACCGGCAAAGGCGATCCGGATGGAGCCGAGCTTGCCATCAAAAGCGGTGCATGGGACTACATTGAGAAATCGTCTTCGATAAAACAGATTACATTGTCACTTGTTCGTGCCATGCAATATCGTGAGGAAAAGATCGCAAAGCCAGTTGGGGTCCTGAAACTGGATGGTATTATTGGAAAAGCCCCGCAGATGAAGGCTTGTTTTGACCTTGTGGCCCAGGGGGCAAATAGCGATGCCGGCGTTCTAATTACCGGTGAAACCGGTACCGGCAAAGAACTTTTTGCGCGAGCAATCCACGCCAATAGCCCACGGGCCGATAAAAGTTTTGTGGTGGTCGATTGTGCAGCGCTTCCTGAGACGCTTGTCGAAAGCGTTCTGTTTGGGCATGAAAAGGGGGCATTTACAGGAGCAGACAGGGCCCAGGAAGGCCTGATCAGGCAGGCTGATGGAGGGACGCTTTTTCTCGATGAGGTAGGCGAGCTCCCAATGCCTGTCCAGAAAGCTTTTCTCCGTGTGCTTCAGGAACACCGTTTTCGACCAGTGGGTGGAAAAAAAGAGATCAAGAGCAATTTCAGAACAGTAGCGGCAACTAACCGGGATCTGCATGATATGGTAAAGGACGGGCGGTTTCGTAATGACCTGCTCTTTCGCCTTAAGTCCATAACCATGAATCTCCCCACACTGAGAGAACGCCGCGAGGACATCAGGGAGTTAGTTCTGTACTATATAGGTAAACTTTGTGAACGCTACGGGATGGAAACAAAGGGTTTTTCTCCTGAATTTCTTGAGACGCTCGTTGCGCATAACTGGCCCGGAAATGTGCGAGAATTGGTAAATATCCTGGAAGGGGCGCTTGCGGCAGCACGTTACAGCCCCACCTTATTTCCAAAGCATTTGCCCGTCCATATGCGCGTCCAGGTGGCACAGACCTCGGTCGGCAAGGAGCCCAGGAGCAAAGATAGCCAAATAGAGGGTTCCGGCCTTTCAAGGAGCCTGCCCACACTACGAGAATTTCGAGAAACAGGTATAGCTGAATTGGAACGGCGATATTTAAAAGAGCTGATATTGCTTGCGCAGGGCAATGTCAAAAAGGCCTGTCAGATTTCCGGTCTGTCTCGATCTCGTTTTTATGCCCTTCTTAAAAAATGTGAAATATCCGGTTCCGGCCGTATCTATTCCGTCATTCCCCCATTAATGTCCTGCGAAACAGGACAGACTCCTGTTTTTCAGGAATGAGTTCTCTTTTATAGGACAGACTCGCCTGATGATTGTCGATTGTCGATTG
>DAOVDN010000009.1 GCA_030669465.1 Desulfobacterales bacterium
GCACAACATTGAAAATGCTTCTGCAGCAGCGCTGGCAGCGATAGCTGCCGGAGGGACTATAGAAGGAATACAATCTGCTCTGAATAATTTCCAGGGCCTCCCTCACAGGCTTGAGCATGTGGCCACTATAAATAACGTCGGATATTTTGACGATTCAAAGGCTACAAACGTAAATGCAGTGGCAAGGGCTCTTGAAACTTTTAGCGAACCAGTAATCCTGATTATGGGGGGAAGGTGCAAAGGCGGCGACTATCATCTGCTAAATGATCTTGTACAAAAACATACAAAAGAACTCATTCTTATGGGGGAAGCAAAGGAAGATATAAAATCCGCTCTTGGGCGCATTAAACCGACAAAAACCGTATCTACGATGGAGGATGCAGTTTTTCAGGCATATCATGCGGCAGCACCCGGGGATGTTGTGCTATTGTCTCCGGCCTGTTCGAGCTTTGACATGTACGGCAGCTATGCAGAGCGGGGAGAAGTTTTCCGCAAAGCAGTTAACAGTCTTATACTATGAACGGCCACAAATTGCGTTCTTTGAATTACCTAAGAATTGCAAAGAAGAATTAAACCACGAAGGACACGAAGACCACGAAGACCAAAGTTGGAAAATGATTTTAACTTCGTGTTCTTCGTGCTCTTTGTGGTGAAAAAAACATGAGTAAAAAAATCGCAAATTATTAGTGTTCCAGAGTGAAATGAAAAAAGAACTGTCAAGAAAAAATCAGCAATCAGGATACGATATCAGCCTCCTCTTTTCTGTCCTCTTTCTGGCAGGCATAGGAATTGTGATGATCTACAGCGCAAGCTTTGCTCTTGCCTTGAAGAAATTTGGAACCGAGTACTATTTTTTAAAAAAACAGGTGCTTTTTGCCCTGGTTGGTATTTTTGTTCTGGTTGGTTTCAGACATATTCCTTATAGATTTTTTCGTTTTTTGACATATCCGGTTCTTATTCTTGCGCTTGTTTTCCTTATTGCAATCGAAGTTTCCGGGTTTGGATATTCTGCGGGCGGCTCGGCACGATGGCTTCGATTCGGAAGCTTTGGTTTTCAACCTTCCGAATTTGCACGTTTTGCTCTGGTGATCTATCTGGCATACTCTATGAGCAAAAAAATAGACAAACTTCGAAGATTTGATATTGGCTTTCTGCCCCATATTCTGGTGCTCATTGTGTTTGCCGCACTGATAATTCGCCAGCCTGATTTTGGTTCAGTAGTTATTCTTGGAGCCATTGCATGGATTATGCTTTTTGTCGGCGGAGTGCCCATTTTGCACCTGTTGTCACCGCTACTCATTATACTGCCTGTTGCATGCTATTTTATTGTCAGTGCATCATATCGTATCAGACGTATCATGAGTTTCTGGGATCCGTGGAAGTATTCAACAGATGAAGGCTACCAGATAATCCATTCCCTCATGGCTTTTGGCACAGGAGGAATCAGGGGAACCGGAATCGGACAGAGTTATCAGAAGCTGTTCTATCTTCCTGAACCACATACTGATTTTATCTTTTCAGTCATCGGAGAGGAACTCGGGCTTTTTGGCGTTCTTTCTATCCTGGGGCTTTATTCTATTATCTTGTGGAGAGGGATCAGCATCGCCAGAACCGCCGGAGATGCTTTTGGATCATTTCTAGCTATAGGACTTACAACAGCAATAGGTCTTCAGGTTTGCATTAATATGGGTGTTGCTCTCGGACTTTTGCCGACCAAGGGACTCACCCTGCCGTTTCTCAGTTACGGCGGCACATCCCTTTTGTTTAATATGGCATCCATTGGGATACTGATGAACATAGGAACGTCAAGATGAGAGACCTTTGCAAAATTGAGCATTTTTCAAAGGTCTCGATGAAAGCGCAAAGTGCTCTGCGCATTTTAATAGCAGGTGGTGGCACAGGCGGCCATCTTTTCCCTGGAATCGCTATTGCAGAGGCTTTTTTGGAGAAAGACCCGAAAAACAGGGTGTTATTCGTCAGCGCGGGCAATCCATTTGAACTTTCTGTTCTTTCAAAGAAAGGTTTTGAGCATAGATCTATTACAGTGGAAGGAATCAAGGAACGTGGATTATTAAACCAGGCTATTTCGATTTTAAAAATACCAAAAGGTATATTTGAATCTCTCCTGATTCTGAAAGAATTCAAACCGGATCTTGTGGTCGGCATTGGCAGCTATTCTGCAGGGCCGGTAGTTGTAGGTGCATGGCTTCTGGGTATCAAAATTGTTCTTCATGAGCAGAATATTATGCCGGGAATTACAAACCGTATTCTATCCTGTATTGCTGAAAGGATATATGTTTCGTTCAAAAGCACTAAAGCAAGTTTTAACCCAAAAAAGGTCTGTGTTGCAGGAAATCCGGTGCGGAGAGAGATTTTGCAATATGCGAAAGAGCGATCCGAAAACCTTCCCTTTACAGTTCTGATCATAGGGGGGAGCCATGGCGCTCACAGTATAAATATGGCTGTTATGGATGCTCTGAAACATATAAAAGAAAAAGATAAGTTTTTCTTTGTGCATCAGACAGGATCTGTTGATGAAAAAATGGTAAAAAACAGATACATGAGTCATGGCTTTTCATGCGCTGTCAAAGCTTTTTTCAATGATATGGCAGAGCAATACCAACAGTGTGATCTTGTTATATGCAGGGCGGGCGCAACCACACTGGCAGAAGTTACGGCTGTCGGAAAGGGAGTTATTTTCGTTCCGTATCCTTTTGCTGCTGATAATCACCAGGTTTTAAATGCACGCACACTTACAAATGCCGGAGCTGCAGAAATGATTCTTCAAAAAGATCTCAGCGGCAGAGCTCTTGCCAAAAGAATCGAATACTATTCATCAAACCCGGATGCTCTTTATCTTATGGCATCCAGGGCAAAGAATCTTGGCAGACCAGATGCAGCAAAGGCAATTGTAGATGACTGTTATAAGTTAATGATCGGAAACCTTAATTAGTAAATCGGGGCTTGGTTCTAATCATAGTCAAAATTGTCGATCTCCGGATTGTCGATTGATGATTGTCGATCCCCGGATTGTCGATTGTCGATTGTCGATTGTCGATTGATGATTGATGATTGAAGCTATTCTATTAATTTTATAAAAAAGACAGAGCGAAGCGATTCCACAAATCATCAATCATCAATCGACAATCATCAATCTTTTGTTATGTATCTTAAAAAATATCACATACATTTTGTCGGGATAGGCGGTATCGGAATGAGCGGTATTGCCGAGCTCCTTCTAAACCTTGGCTACAAGGTGTCAGGATCCGACATAAAATCGTCAGGCATTACCGAGCGTCTGAAGGGTCTTGGCGGTATTATATTTAAAGGACATTCCGAAAAGCAGATACAGGGAGCTGATGTTGTTGTAACATCATCTGCAGTCGGCCCTGAGAACGTGGAAGTTGCTGCAGCCGGACATGCATCAATTCCTGTAATACCAAGAGCTGAAATGCTCGCAGAACTTATGCGTTTAAAGTACAGTGTGGCGGTTGCCGGTGCGCACGGTAAAACTTCTACCACGTCGATAATCGCATCTGTTCTGGGTAAAGGCGGCCTCGATCCTACAGTGGTTATTGGAGGAAAACTCAAAAGCATAGGTTCTAATGCACTTCTTGGCCGGGGAGATTTTATCGTAGCTGAAGCAGATGAAAGCGACGGCTCTTTTCTGAAAATGTCTCCCACCATAGCAGTGGTAACTAATATAGACAGAGAACATCTCGATTTTTACCAGGACTTAAGCTCTATAAAAGAAACTTTTCTAAGCTTCATAGATCGCATACCTTTTTACGGTCTTGCCGTGCTCTGCCTGGATAACGAGCCAATACAGGATATTATCCCAAAAATAAGGAAACGCTTTACCACCTATGGCATGAGCGCCCAGGCCGATCTTCAGGCAAGGGATGTGGTGTTTGAGGGGCAAAAGAGCAGATTCCGCCTCTATCGCATGGGAAAGATGCTGGGAGAGATCAGACTGAATCTTCCTGGTATTCATAGCGTTTACAACTCCATGGCGAGCATCGCTGTGGGGATTGAGCTCGATATCCCCTTCGATACAATTAAATGCGCTCTTAAGACTGCTGAAGGGGTTCAGCGCAGACTGGAGATCAAAGGAGAGATAAGCGGTATTACGGTTGTGGACGACTATGGTCATCATCCTACTGAGATCAAAACCACATTGTCCGCTATCAATGCAAGCTGGCCAGGCAGGCGTAAGGTTGTGGTTTTTCAACCCCATCGCCACACCAGAACCAGGGCGCTCTTTGATGATTTTACACGTGCATTCTACCAGTCGGATCTGCTTGTAGTTCTTCCGATCTATGCGGCCGGAGAAAAGAAGATAAAAGGGATAACCAGCCAGGCCCTATGCGAAGGAATCAGGACGCATGGTCACAAAGAGGTCGTCTACAAGGAAGATTTTAAAGAGGCTGTTTTTCATTTGAAAGAAGTATTAAAAGAAGGAGATATCCTGCTTACCCTGGGCGCAGGGAATGTGTGGAGGGTTGGGGAAGAGATGATGGAAGAGCTCAAAGCTGAAAGCTGAAAGCTGAAAGCTCAAAGCTGAAAGCAAAAGAAGCTCAAAGCTGAAAGCTCAAAGCTGAAAGCAACCAGCAACCAGCAACCAGCAACGAGCAACCAGCAACGAGCAACCAGTAACCAGCAACCATTAACCAGCAACGAGCAATGCTTGATCCTGATTCAAAAAAATGGCTTGCAAGCCTTTTTGGCAAGAGCGTCAAATTCGACGAGCCGATGTCCGGGCACACATCTTTACGTGTCGGCGGACCTGCAGAGGCATATGTTGTGCTTGAAAGACCTGAAGAACTGGTAAAGCTTATTAACTGGTCCCGTCAAAAAGGACTTTTATACCTGATAGTCGGTGACGGCACAAACCTTCTTGTAAAGGACGGAGGCATAAGCGGGATTGTAATTACCCTGACAGGGGCTTTTAAAAAAATCATTCAAACAGGCGCTGGAACGGATGATGTTATTGTCACAGCTATGGCCGGTGTCAGGATGCAGGCCCTTTGCAGGTTTGCCATAGAGAGAGGTCTTGAAGGAATGAATTTTGCCCTTGGCATTCCCGGTAGTGTGGGAGGAGGCATTATGATGAATGCCGGAACCGTGTATGGGTCGATGGAAGACGTCATTGACTCAATAAATGTTCTGCTGCCGACCGGCCGGATCAAAAGAATTAAAAGAAAAGATCTGGATTTCGATTACAGGAAGCTTTCATGGGACAAGAAAAAAAATGAGGTGGGCGGGCTGGAAGGAGAACCGATTATATTAGAGGGCTGCTTTTGCCTGCATCCTTCAGATCCACAAAGATTGAAAAAAGAAGCCGAAGCAATCCTGAAACTTAGAAAAAAAACACAGCCGGCAGGCTCTCTAACTGCGGGATGTTTTTTTAAAAATCCCACAATCGGAAAAACAGCGGGCGAACTTATTGAACTGGCCGGACTTAAGGGAGAGCGGATAGGCGGAGCAAAAATTTCATGTAAACACGCCAATTTCATCATAAACGCGGGCAGAGCATCGGCTGCCGACATACTTGCGTTAATGGAACTTGTTCAGGAAAGAGTATCAAAAATATTCAACATAGATCTGGAGACAGAGGTTAAAATTGTTGGAGCATAAGCGTATTCGAAAGAACTATTACAAGAACAGTTGCGCAAAAAGACGTGTCAAAATTATACGACGTTTTGCTTTCTGTTTAAAAATGATAGCCGGGATTACTGCGCTTTCCTTTATAAGCCTATGTTTTATTTTTGGTTACGATTTTTTTACACAATGTGACTATTTCAGAGCTGAAAGCTTAATTGTTGCAGGCAATAACAGACTTTCCGAAAAACAGGTAATAAAGCAGGCGCAAATAAACAAAAGAGTAAATGTTCTTTCCGTCAATCTTTCAATGACAAGAAAGAGACTGCTGAGACATCCATGGATAGCCGAAGCAGAAGTTGCCAGAAAACTGCCAAATGAAATAGATATCAGAATAAAAGAGCACAAACCACTTGCCATTCTAGATGTTGGCCGCAAATTTATAATAAATATTCATGGAGAGATATTTAAAGAAAAGTCTGATTCAGACCCTGAGAATCTTCCAATCATCAGCGGTTTGGAATTTTCAGACTTGAATATTCCAGGCGAGTCCTATCTGTCTTGCCCGAAGGCTCGTGCCGGCGGGCATGCCCACAGCACTCCTTTTGATGCAGTTATGACTGTTTTGCAACTCGGACAAGAGGCTGAAAGTATTCTTCCTAACAGGTTAATAAAAAGAATCCGGGTAGATAGAGAAATGGGTCTTACTATTTATATGCCTGATTATGAAATGCCTGATTATGAATCTGGCAGGGTCAAAGCAATAAAGCTGGGATATAATGACTACCCGAACAAGTATGACGGGCTTAAAAATGTGCTTTTCTATCTGAATAAAAAGAGTTGTTTTTCGGATTTTGATTCGATCGATCTGAACAACTTAAATCGTATTGTAGTAGGAGTCGAATCGCATAAGGGGGTTTAAGATGCAGGCGCAGGAAAATATTGTTGTTGGCCTTGATATAGGAACCACTAAAATATGTGCCGTTGTTGGTGAAGTATCAGGAGGTGAAATAAATATTGTCGGTATCGGTACTCACCCCTCAATCGGGCTTCGAAAAGGTGTGGTGGTAAACATTGAATCGACTGTAGAATCGATAAAAAAGGCTGTTGAAGAGGCGGAACTTATGGCCGGCTGTGAAATTTCATCTGTATATGCCGGAATTGCCGGAGGGCATATAACCGGCTTCAACAGTCGCGGAATTGTAGCAATAAAGGGGTCAGAGGTTACGCAACGTGATGTAGAACGTGTAATTGATGCTGCACGTGCTGTTGCGATTCCCATGGACCGCGAAGTAATACATGTGCTTCCTCAGGAATTCATTGTAGATGACCAGGCCGGTATACAGAATCCTGCCGGCATGGCCGGTGTAAGGCTCGAGGCAAAAATTCATATTGTGACCGGCGCTGTGACGTCTGCCCATAATATTGTAAAATGCGCAAACCGTTCAGGTCTCGATGTCTGCGACATTGTCCTGGAATCGCTCGCTTCCGGCGAAGCTGTGCTGACTGATGAAGAAAAGGAATTGGGCACAGCTCTTCTCGATCTTGGCGGAGGAACTACTGATCTGGCAATCTTTTCAAAGAAAAACATCAAGCATACATTCGTGCTCGCTCTTGGAGGGAATAACCTCACAAACGATGTAGCAATCGGGCTGCGAACACCGCTTGCTGAAGCTGAAAAAATCAAGCAAAAATACGGAACCTGCATTGCCAGGAATATAAGCAGCGAAGAGACAATCGAAGTGCCCGGCATGGGTGGACGTAAACCCAGAAAACTTCCAAGACAGATACTTGGCGAGATTTTAGAACCTCGTACGGAAGAGATCTTCACTCTGATAAACAGGGAAATTTACAGAGCCGGAATGGAGAATATAATTGCATCAGGAGCTGTTGTAACGGGCGGATCAGCTCTTTTGGATGGAACAGCGGAGATTGCCGAATCGATCTTTAATCTTCCGACCCGCCTGGGTAAGCCGCGGGGAATCAGAGGCCTTGTCGATGTGGTAAATAATCCAATGTATGCTACAGCGGTCGGACTGGTCCTGTATGGCGCCAGAAATCAGCCGGCAAAGAAATTCAGGATTCGTGACGGAAATATCTTCAACCGTATCATAACCAGAATGAAAATGTGGTTCAAAGATGTAATTTAGTCAACTAATTCCAAGGGGGTGTGGAAATGTTATTTACCTATGTAGAGAATGAAAAGAGTGCAAAAATCAAGGTAATTGGTGTCGGAGGAGCGGGCGGAAATGCGATCAACAACATGATCGATTCCAATCTCCAGGGTGTAAAATTCATCGTGGCAAATACGGACTCCCAGGCGCTCGAGATCTCCAAGGCAGCGGTCAAACTCCAGATAGGAGAAAAGCTTACAGAGGGGCTTGGCGCCGGCGCTAATCCTCAAGTCGGACGGGATGCAGCTCTCGAAAATGCGGAAGCAATCAGAAATGTCCTTGAGGATAGCCACATGGTATTTATTACTGCAGGGCTTGGCGGCGGGACCGGCACCGGAGCTGCGCCCGTTATAGCTGGAATCTGCAAAGAGATGGGAATTTTGACAGTTGCTGTTGTAACAAAGCCTTTTTCGTTCGAAGGTAAGAAGCGGGCCAAGCAGGCAGAAGAAGGGGTTGATGCATTAAAGGAAGTTGCCGATACCGTAATCATCATACCAAATGACAGGCTAAGAGGCCTTGCATCCAAAAATGCAAAAATGATCGAAATGTTCAAGAAGGCGGATGAAGTCCTATTGCATTCGGTCAAGGGAATTACAGATCTTATCATGATACCTGGTCTGGTCAATCTTGATTTTGCCGATGTAAAAACAATTATGTCAAAAGCCGGCATGGCTATCATGGGCATAGGCATAGCAAGCGGTGAAAACCGGGCAATAGAGGCGGCTGAACGGGCCATATCTCATCCTCTGCTGGAAGACGTTTCTATTTCCGGCGCCAGGGCCGTTTTGATGAATATAACGTGCACCAGTGATTTGACAATGGAGGAGATGACCGAAGCTTCTGAACGCATATATAACGAAGTTGGTGATGATGCGGAAATAATCTGGGGTCAGGCCATTGATGAAAACCTTGGCGACGAGATGAGGGTAACTGTAATTGCAACAGGAATAGGTTCAGGTCCGGCAACGGAAATATCAGAGAGGCAGAAAGATTGTACACTCAGAGGCAAGGTAAGAGATATTACACTTGCTGACCTGCAAAATGCAGTAGACTATGACGAGCCGACATTTATCCGCCGGAAGGAAGCGGTTGGTGAGTCTACCGGCGCCACTTACAGAGGGTACAAGGGAATTGTAATTGACAACAATGATCTTGATGTCCCAACATTTTTGAGAAGAAAGGCAGACTAAACCCCGCGACATGCGACATGCGCATGAAAGTTTTGCCGAATCAGAAACCGGCACAATTCGAAAAGACTGGAGAGGACGTATCAGGGTAGCTCTTGTCTATCCCAACAGATATTATGTTGGGATGTCCAATCTCGGCTTTCAGACAGTATATCATCTGCTCAACAGGATTGAGCATGTGGTATGCGAAAGGTCTTTTCTCCCCGAAGAAAACGGACGTACAAGAGGCGCTGTAACTACGATAGAATCAGGCAGATCGATTTCTGATTTTGACATAATCGCTTTTTCAATTTCGTTTGAAAATGACTATCTCAACATTCTTTCGATTCTCGAAAAAGCGGAACTCCCCCTGCAATCCTGCGATAGAGGAGATTCACACCCCCTTATTATAGCAGGGGGAGTTGCCTGCTTTTTAAACCCGGAACCCATTGCGCGGTTTATCGATTGTTTCCTGATCGGAGAAGCAGAAGAAATCCTTCCCAAATTTTTTGGTCACTCTTTACTTGACCTATTAAGCGGTGGCAAAAAATCGTGCTTGAAAACCCTCGCCCGAAATATTCCAGGTGTTTATGTTCCGGCATTTTACAAGACTACCTACAATACAGATGGAACCATCCGTTCCTTTGAGCCTTTATGTGATGTTCCAGTTAAAATCGAACGTGTTTTTGTTAAAGACCTTTCCAATCTTCTCACTTGCAGCGCAATACTAACCCCTTATACTACATTCAAACGGACATTCTTAATCGAGACAGGGAGGGGGTGTCCCCATGGGTGCCGGTTCTGTAGTGCAGGATATATCTACAGGCCTCCAAGATTCAGACCTGTTTCACTTATTGAAAAAGGTATAAAACAAGGAGCTTTGCTTACAAACAGAATCGGCCTTGTCGGAGCTGCTGTTTCAGATCTTCCGGGAATCAGCAAGCTGTGCAGCCCGGATAAGCTTGACAAAGATATCAGAATATCGTTCAGTTCACTGAGAGCTGACGCTCTTACCCCTGAACTCATATCTGCGCTAAAGCAAAGCAGAGTCAAAACCGCAACTATTGCGCCGGATGCAGGATCTGAGCGTATGCGCAAAGTCATAAAGAAGGGTATCACCGAAGAAGATATACTTAATGCTGCTGAAAGCCTTGTTTCAAGCGGCATTCCGAACTTAAAGCTCTATTTCATGATAGGTCTCCCCACAGAGACCATGGATGATGTTGAAGCTATCGTAATTTTGTGCAAAGAGATAAAGAAGGTGTTTCTCAAGTCGAGCAGGGCAAGAAAACGTATAGGAAGAATAACGGTCAGCCTTAATTCCTTTGTTCCAAAGCCGGTTACCCCTTTTCAATGGGTTGCAATGGATGATGTGCCTACATTAAAAAGGAAGATAGATAGAATAAAGAATGGTTTGAAAAGAGTGGCAAATGTTCGTGTTCATGCAGATACCCCGCGGCGGGCTCACATTCAGGCTCTGCTTTCACGGGGAGACCGGAAGGTCGCTGAAATTTTATCTTTAGCTAACTATAACAAAGGAAATTGGGCCAAAACCCTTAAGGCAACGCCTTTGGACACTGGTTTTTATGTGCAAAGGGAGCGTTCTCTGGATGAATTGCTTCCATGGGACTTTATAGATCATAGAATCAAGAAGTCTTTTCTCAAACAGGAGTACAAAAGGGCCAAACAGTGCAAAACATCCTTGCCATGCAGGATGGAATTATGCGATATATGCGGGGTATGTAAGAAAAGGGATTGAGGGATTGGGGAATTTAGGAATTCAGGAATTCAGGAATTGGATGATTGGATGATTGAGTCGGGTGGCATGGACAAACTTGCCTGCCTGTGCGTAACACGCAGACAGGTTTGTCCGTGTTTGAGGAAATTGTGATTTGGATGATTTGGGAATTGGGAATTGGGAATGGGTAATGGGGAATGGGTAATCCTAAATTCAAATTGAAAGATATGATAACGAATGCTAGAATAAAAACTGTTTTTGAAAAACTTATCGATCCTTTGTGCTATTCTCTAAAAAAATATGATATTTCGCCAAATTCGATAACGATAACGGGATTTTTGTTACTGGTCTTATGCGCTGTTATCTTAGGTGCCGGTTATCCCCGTATAGCATTAATTCCTGGTATTATAGGGGGGATATTTGATGCTGTTGATGGTAAAATTGCGCGAGATAAAAATAAATGCTCTCTATTTGGGGCCTTTTTGGATTCGTTCCTTGATCGGGTGGCAGAAATAGCTATTGCTTTTGGATATATTGCTTATTATTACAATATCGATAAGTTATCTATTGCGCTCATTTTTTGGATCTTAATGTGTATTACCGCATCACTTATGGTGAGTTACACACGTGGCCGTGCCGAAGGACTGGGGCTTGAATGTAAAGGCGGCTTTTTGCAGAGGCAGCAAAGGGGTGTTATTGTAGCATTGGGATTGCTTTTAGGGCCCCATGCTATGTACGCAAGTATTGTAATTATTGCTCTGTTGGGATATTTGACGGTTTTTCAAAGAGCTTTAATAGTATATAAGGCAAGTGAAATAAAGAGGATGCACCTGTAAAAAAGTTCTTTTTACAGGTGATTGCGAATTTAGGAATTTAGGAATTGCGTATTATTTAAGACCATTATAAACCCGATAAAATTAAAAAAAACGTAACATTTTAGCCTTTTGAAAAAGACTCTGACAGGATAACAGGATATACAAGATTCTGTTTCAAGTGCAGCAAACAAATCTATCCGGTAAATCATAAAAAAGAATCACAACCGGTTTATCTGCTGTATCTCAAAACG
>DAOVDN010000148.1 GCA_030669465.1 Desulfobacterales bacterium
CTACGACCAAAAAGCTGATCAATATATTGCAAAAGGCAATGTAACCATAACCAAAAAAGATAAGAAGCTTACTGCTGATTTTGTCCGTTTCGACTACAGAACCATGGAGGTGCTTGCAATAGGCCATGTGATAATGACGGTGGGCGAAGATATCCTGATCGGCAGCAGCATGGAAATGGACCTTGGAGCCGAGATCGGAACCGTATATAATGGAACCATATTTTTTAAAGCAAACAATTTTTATATAAAGGGCGATAAGATACAAAAACTTGGCAAAAACTCCTATGCTGCCGACAAAGTGAGCATCACAACATGTGACGGAGACCGTCCGGCATGGAGAATTACCGGAAAAAATCTAAAAGTTACCATAGAGGGATATGGTTTTGTAAATCATGCAGCTCTTTGGGCGAAAAAAGTGCCTGTGCTGTACACTCCTTTTCTTGTTTTTCCTGCAAAGCTAAAGCGCCAGTCCGGCTTACTGCCGCCCCAAATAGGGTATTCGGATCGAAAATGGGAAGAATATATCCAGCCTTTTTACTGGGCCATAAGTGAAAGTTCGGATGCGACTTTCTATGCACACCACATGGGGCGTCGTGGAGACAAATTCGGCCTGGAATACCGTTATATTTTGGACGATAAGTCAAAAGGCGCCTTGATGTACGATTTTTTTAACGATAGAAAAGTAGATGACTCTGTGCTGAATTCAAACAGCGACTGGGGCTATGAAGATGATAATGAATTGCGGCCCAATTCCGACCGCTACTGGTTCAGGATGAAACATGACCAGTCAATGCCTCTTGGCTTCTTTGCAAAGTTAGACTTAGACTTTGTCAGCGATCAGGATTATCTCCATGAATTCAGGGATGGGTATACAGGATTTGACAAAACAGAGGAGTATTTTAGCAAAAATTTCAGCAGAGAGCTTGACGACTATGATGATCCGGTAAGGGTTAACAGACTCAACTTAAAGAGAAGCTGGTCTAAGTACAGCCTGAACGCCGAGGTGCGCTGGTATGATAATGTTATAAACCGGCGCTGGAAAGATAGAGATACAACTTTACAGAAACTCCCCCTTATCGAGTTTGATGGATCCAGGCAGCAACTTCCAACAACTCCCTTTTATTTTGATCTTGATTCTGAGTACATATACTTTTTCAGGAAAGATCTTGCAACAGCCCAGACAACAGGCCATCGGGTAGATCTGCATCCAAGGTTCTACCTGCCGCTGAGATTCAGGAACTATTTCAGCTTTGAACCATCTTTTGGACTGCGGGAGACAGCCTGGTATATTGATAAATATGAAGACAGTTCTACCAAAACGGATAGAACGTTAAGCAGGGAAATTTACGACATAAAACTGGATCTTTCTTCAGAGATATTCAAAGTATACCACATAAAAGGGGAAAAAATTGACGGGATCAAGCATATAGTAACACCACAGGTTGTCTATGACTACATACCTGATCAGGACCAGGATAAATATCCTTCGTTTGATTCTATAGACCGTATAGAAAAACAGAATTTGCTCACTTATTCAATTACAAATACACTTATATCAAAATCAAGAGAGAGCAAGAAAAAAGAGAAATTCCATGGCGACGAAAATGATGAACCTGTCAGTTACACTTACCACCAGTTCTGTCGCTTCAAACTTGAACAGAGTTATGACATCAATAAAGCAAAAAAGCATGACCCGGAGCCATTTTCTTTAGTAAATGGTGAACTTGAACTTGTTCCGGGTAGATACTTTTCCATAGATGCTGACGCAACATGGTCTCAATATGAAAGCGATTTTCTCTCCCATAATGTTGCTGTAACAATATCGGATAATAGAGAGGACAGACTCTTTGTTGAGCACAGGTACACACGTGATTCAGTTGAATCTATTTACACGAATCTTCTTTTAAAAATTTCAGACAGGCTTTCCGCATACACCGATTACGAACGTAATCTGCATGACGGAAAAGATATAAGAACCGGTGCGGGCTTTTTGTATGAAGCCCAGTGCTGGTCGATAGACTGCAGTTACGAAGATGAGGATGGTGACCGGCGATATGCATTTATGGTCAACCTTTACGGCCTTGGAGAATTCGGCAAAAGCATAGTAGGTCGCAGAATTGAAAAACCTTTTGAGAAAGATTAAAAAAATATTGACAATAACAGGATGATAATAAATAAACTTGTCCGCTCCTGGTATGTTCTGCATACAAGAAGCAGGTTTGAAAATGTGGTCAATGACGGCCTGATAAAAAAATCAATGGAGGTCTTTCTTCCAAAGATTCAGGTCAAGAGCAGACGCCGTGATAGAAAGGTTATGATCAAGGCGCCACTTTTCCCTGGGTATCTGTTTGTAAAAACCGATCTTAACCCCTATGAATATATTGAAATTATAAAAACAGTCGGAGTTGTTCGTTTAATCGGCAACAAGGACGGCCCTGTTCCTGTTTCACCGGAGTCCGTAGAATCACTTAAAATCATGGTGGCACAGAATAATCCGATTGCGACCGGCAGACGCTTTAAAAAAGGGGACAGGGTTATAGTAGTATATGGCCCATTTGCAGGTGTTACCGGAATCTTTGTCAGATACAGGGGAAAAGGGCGTGTTCTGGTTTATATCGAAGCTCTGGGACAGTTTGCCGGAGTGGACGTGAGCGAAGAAGATGTCGAAACGCTACCCGAAATATTATCATAACTGCTTGACTTCTTATCAGGTTATGTTTATATCGGTTTAGTTGCATTTACCCGTAGAAAGGAGCGTATATGAATAAGTTGGAGCTTATCTCCGCATTAAAAACCAAAGTAAAAATATCAAAGGCAGAAGCAGCAAAGGTGGTTCAAATATTTTTTGATTCCATGGCAGACGCCATGGCGCGTGGAGAGCGTGTTGAAATTCGCGGTCTGTGCAGTTTTTTTGTCAAAGATTACAAAAGCTACACAGGCAGAAATCCAAAGACGGGGGGCAAGGTTACCATAAAGCCCAAGAAGCTCCCATTTTTCAAATCCGGAAAAGAACTGAAAGAACGTGTAGATTATTAAATCTGTGTCTGAATTTGAGTTGATATTAGGCCAAAAACGGCCCTTGCGACTTTTAACTGCTATCCTTCGAAACGGAACCATCCCGCATGCCCTTCTTTTTACAGGGATTGAAGGCGTAGGCAAACGGACTGCCGCCATGACTTTTGCCATGGCGTGCAACTGCACTGCCCAAAATCCAATTGATCCGTGCGGCTGTTGTAGATCGTGCAGAAAAATCCAATCAGGTAGTCACCCCGATATTATTCTTGTTGAACCGTCCGGCCCCCTTATTAGGATTGCTCAAATTCGTGCCCTTTCTCATACCATTGCCATGAAACCTTATGAGGCAAGGTTACGTGTGGTTATAATATCCAACGCTCAGGCAATGAATCCTGAAGCAGGCAATGCCCTTCTCAAGTTACTTGAGGAACCGCCGGATCAAACCATTCTGATACTAACTGCTGCGCAGACATCCGATCTCCTTCCCACAATTGTGTCACGCTGTCAGCATATCAGATTTAACCCGATTTCCCGAAAAGAGATCGCAGAAATGCTGGTTAAAAAACAGGGGGTTGATTCTGATGATGCAGTAATAATGGCGACCATGGCAAACGGGAGCTTTTCCAAAGCCCTTTCTATGATCAAACCTGAGAACAAGGTAAATTGGATAAACAGGAGGAACTGGCTTATAAATACTCTTAGCCAAAACCTCTTAGATCGGTCCGAATCTCTATCTTTAAGGCCAATCGGCTCACTCCTGGCACTTGCGGCAAAATTATCAAAAAACAAAGAAATTCTTTTCGACTCTCTGGAGGTAATTAAATCCTATCTACGCGACCTTGTTATCTGTAAATATTGTCCTGAAAAAATAATAAATAAGGATCTGGCCGACAATATACAATATACTTCGCAAAAGATTGCTGCGCCGTCGCTTCTTTCAAAAATAGAAGCTGTCCGGAGAGCGCGGAGAGATATTGAGGCGAACACTAATTTAAGACTGACATTAGAAGCAATGATAATGCGACTTATGTTTGGTGAATAAATGAATAAGTA
>DAOVDN010000134.1 GCA_030669465.1 Desulfobacterales bacterium
CATATAAGGTTACACCTAAGCAGATAACTGCGCTGGTTGAACATAAGACAGCAAGGAAAGAGGAATCTATGAAACAGGTTGTCCGTGTTGGACAACTGGTCAGAGAAAGCAACATTCCGTTTTTAAGTCATGATGATGATACCGCAGAAAAAGTCTCCTTTGTCAGAGAACTTGGAGTTAGTGCAAGTGAATTTCCAGTTTCAATGGAAGCGGCAAAATCAGCAAAAAGGTTTAATATGAAGGTGTTTATGGGAGCCCCGAATTTAATACGCGGATGTTCATCAAACAATCATTTGAGCGCTTCAGATACACTGAAGGCAGGAATATGCGATGCGCTGGTAAGTGATTACTATCCGGAGTGTCTTCTGCAGGCGCCTTTTACGGCAGACAAAAGATGCCTGCTTGATCTGCAGGATACTCTGAAATTAGTGACATCAAACCCCGGGGATTACCTGAAGGGAAGAACTGAGGCAGGCAGGCTTATTAAAGGCGGCCCGGCAGATCTGATTATAGTTGATCATACCGGACCATGGGCAAGGACAGCACAACCATGGGTATCCGTCTGATGTGTTTATAACTCTGATCCAGTGGTCGAGTAGTTCAAGCCTAGAGTAGGGAGAAAAAAATGGGACAAAAAATTTCCTTGAAGGTATGGGATCGAAACGGCCCTGTAATACGCACCAGGGAGCTTGGAAAAACTTACCCTAACGGAACCAGGGCTTTGAAGAATGTTGATTTTACTCTGCACAGCGATGAGTTTATTACAATCATCGGCTCATCAGGCGCAGGCAAATCGACTTTTCTTCGTTGTTTGAACCGGTTGATAACGCCGACAGAAGGGTCCGTCGAACTGCAGGGAAATGATATCACTTATGGAAACGGGACCGGATTAAAGCAGGTAAGACAGCGAGTGGGAATGATTTTTCAGCAGTTTAATTTAGTGCCACGGCTTTCTGTCCTGGAGAATGTCATAACAGGAAGACTTCGTTTTAACCGTTCGGCTCTTCGATATTGCGCATCAATCCTCCGGCTCTTTCGCAAATCAGAAAAGGAAATTGCCTTTGAATGCCTCAAGCAAGTGGGGATTGAGCATTTAGCCTTTCAGCGTGCAGATACCCTGTCCGGAGGGCAGCAGCAACGAGTGGCTATTGCACGCACCCTGGCACAGGAGCCGAAGGTCTTTCTGGCCGATGAACCGATATCCAGCCTTGACCCCCACAGCGCTGAAAAGGTGATGGAAATTTTGCTTCAGATCAACCAAGACCAAAAAATTCCGGTCATTGTAAACCTGCACCATATTGATTTTGCACTGCGTTACGGCAGGCGGATCATAGGAATGGCAGATGGTGAGATGATTTTCGATGGAAAAGGAAAGGATGTGTCGCCGGATACAACAGCCTGGATTTATAAAACGAGGGAAAACAGAAAAACTGAGACAGAGGGGCTCCGCGCCTGCGCGTGAGGTTAGTTGAAAGCTCAAAAGCTCAAAGTTGAAAGCAAAAAAGAGAATAGGGGGATTTAGGGGGATTTCAACAGGTTGGTAAAATCCCTCCGGCCCACCTTTCGTAAAGGGGGGAGATTTATAGGGTTTTCGTTCAGACACTATTTAACCAATCAACTACTTAACCATTTAACAAGATAGAAGGAGGAAAGAAGATGCTTAAAAAAAGATTTTTTATGATGTTAAGTATGTGTGTTGTTTTTACAATGTTCGTCGCAACTTTTGCCAATGCTAACCCGGCTCACTGGCCGAAGAAAGTCCGCATAGGCCTTATCCCAACTGAGGGTGGTGCTGATATTATCACACGTTTTAAACCGCTTATCGATCACCTGCAATCTGTTCTCGGGATCGAGGTTGAAGGGAAAAGCGCCTCGGATTATGCCGGAATCATCACGGCAATGACTCATAAACACATAGAATTTGCCTACTTTGGCCCTAAGAGCTACACGGATGCTGCAAACAAGGCAAATGCAGAGGCCGTGGCTCTGGAAATGGGTGAGAGCGGCCAGAAAGGTTATTACGGAATTATTATATCAAAAAAAGGCTCTGGAATTAAGACACTGGAGCAGGCAAAAGGGCGCGTTTTTGCGTTCAATGACCCCAATTCCACTTCAGGGTATCTGGTTCCAATGGTTTTGTTCAAGCGGGATCTTAAAGTGGATCCCGAAAAGTACTTCAGCCATGTAAAATGGTCAGGTTCTCATGGGGCCTCTATCCTTGGGGTAAAACACGGGACTATTGAGGTTGCTTCCACCAATGATATTGATCTGAGGCGTATGGCTGAAAAGGGCCAGGTGAGCCTTGATGATTTTAATATTATATGGACGTCCGATCTTATTCCAGGATCTCCCATGTGCGTGCGTGGCGACATGCCGGATAGCTTGAAGGCTGCCTTTTGCGGCGCCCTGATGATGTTTAACAGCGACAAGATGGGGCTTCAAAAGCTTCAAATCGGAGGGTATGCGCCGTGTGATGACAGAACCTACGATGTTATCAGATACCTTAAGAAGCTTAAATCAGAATTGAAAAAAGGGAAATAGAGCAAGGAAGAGATGCATGGAGGTTCAAGAGAAAACTTTCGACGATTTTGCGCCGAAATTGACTTTACGACAGAAGATGACCATGGTGACCATGGCTGTGGTCATCGTCGGGATACTGATCTCGAGTTACGTTATGTGCGAGATCAGTCCTTTTAAGATCTGGAACAAAAGACAGAATGCATTTGAATACCTTTTTGGCAGGCAGGTAGATGAAATCGACAAAAAGACAGCGCAACTGCATGCCAAACGGCTTCCTGAAATCATGGCTATGGAGGAAGCGCGAGCGCTTATATTTAAGAAATATGACTCACTTCCATCCGACCAAAGACCCGATTATAGACAGCTAACCAGGGAGACCGAAAAACTGGCAAATGACATACTTGAGCAACAAGACCCGGGCGAAAGGGAAGAGATTATCAGGGAAGAATATATTCGTCTCCTTGACGAAAAAAAGGGCGGGTTTTTTCCCCCTGAAACCCACTCCTCACGGCTAAAATCTTATTCAATAGCGCTCCTGGAGACAGTTATGATGGCTATCTGGGGGAGTCTGCTTGCCGTTATCGCTGCTATTCCCTTTTCGCTCTTTGCAGCTAAAAACATCCTCCAAATTTATGCTCCTGGTGATAGTTTTTTTCACCGTAGTCTTCGGTGGATATCATATTTTGTGGTAAGGCGTTCTCTTGATGCCGCTCGAGGCTTTAATGAGTTTGTTATGGCGCTCATGTTTGTAGCCATTATAGGTTTGGGGCCTTTCGCGGGTATCCTGGCGCTATTCATCCACACCACCGGTATTCTCGGCAAAGTTTTCAGCGAAGCGATCGAGGCAATCGAACCCGGCCAGGTAGAGGCAGTCATCTCCACTGGCGGGGGCGCCGGCCAGATCATCTCTTTTGCCGTAATTCCCCAGGTTATGCCGACTATTGTCAGCTATAGCCTGCTGAGATTCGAGTCAAATGTTCGCAGCGCCACAATACTTGGTTTCTGCGGCGCTGGAGGAATCGGTTTTTTGATGTTTGATAAACTAAACGGCTATCTTTATCGCGAAGTCTGCACCATGATGATCATGGTTATTATTTCAGTCAGTCTTATCGATTTCTTATGCGGGAAGTTAAGAAATCATTTTATATAGTGCCTGAACGAAAAGTCATGTTCAGGCAAATCCGAATATCGAAAACCGAAATCCGACACGAAGTGACACGTAGTGACACGAAGTGAAGCATCAGCGCTAACCATTAGCGCTAACCATCAGCGCTCAACAAATCCGAAGGTTCAAATGACCAAAACAAAAAGTAGCTTGTTCGAATAATCAAGATATTCAGTTCGCAAATTACAAAAAAAATGAAAATAAAGCAAAAAAATGCAAAATGGATTAAATGCCACAGAGTTTCGAGTTTAGAATTTTGATCATTCGAATTTGTTTAGAATTTCGATATTCGGATTTCGTATTTTCGTGTTTGCCTTTTAATTTAAAAGTCTTTTTTGGGGTTAATCAAAGCCAGGTCTTCTATGTCTGGATGCATTACTTTAACTGGAGGTGCCCGAATTGCATAAAATAGGATGCAAAATTGATGAAGTAAGAACCGACGGAAGCCTTGACGCCTTGAAGAGAGACCTGGAACATTACAGGAAGATAGATATAAAAGCTGTAGAACTTCCTGTTCACGGCCTTGATGCTATTAAAAACGGAACACTCGATAAAAAACAGGTCAAGAAGATTAAGGAGATACTAAGGAACTTTGATTTTGAATATAGTGTACATTCGCCAAACCCTCTTAATCTTATGGACTCCGTTAACCCTGAAATTCACCTCTATGTTTTTCGTGCAAGCCTTGAGTTTTGCATGCATGTGGGTGCAAAAATTCTTGTTTATCATTGTGGTCGTTTCACA